>NZ_JAZDXA010000038.1:0-51626 GCF_040170545.1 Sphingobium sp. MK2 | reverse complement strand
GCGGGCAATCTGTTCCTCCAGCGCGGCGAAGCCTTCGCTAATCCAGTGAGCGATCCAGGCGGTGATCTGATCTGGGGGCAGAGCATCAGCCTTCGATAAGGAAGCCCAATGACCGACCTCACCGAAGCCGAAATCCAGACGCGCCTGGCCGCGCTCACCCAATTGCGCGCCGCGATCGGTCAGGCGATCGTGGGCCAGGCCGATGTGGTCGAACAATTGCTGATCGGCCTGCTCGCCGGTGGCCATTGCCTGCTCGAAGGCGTGCCGGGCCTTGGCAAGACCCTGCTCGTCCGCTCGCTTGGCGAAGCGCTCAAGCTCGACTTCCGCCGCGTCCAATTCACGCCGGACCTGATGCCCAGCGACATCCTCGGCACTGAATTGCTGGAGGAAGACCATGGCACCGGCCATCGCAGCTTCCGTTTCCAGCCCGGCCCGGTCTTTACCAACCTGCTGCTGGCCGACGAACTCAACCGCACCCCGCCCAAGACGCAGGCGGCACTGCTGGAGGCGATGCAGGAAAAGACGGTGAGCTATGCCGGCGTCACCCACCGCCTGCCCGCCCCCTTCTTCGTGCTGGCGACGCAGAATCCGCTGGAGCAGGCCGGCACCTACCCCTTGCCCGAAGCCCAGCTCGACCGCTTCCTGCTGCACATCCGCGTCGATTATCCCAGCGAAGTGGAGGAACGCGCGATCCTGGCGCAGACCACCGGGTCAAAGCCCGGCACCGTCCCCGCCGTGATGGCGGGGGAGGAAGTGCTGGCGCTGCAGAAACTGGTGCGCGACGTGCATTTCGGCGACGAGCTGCTCGACTGGGTGACGCGGATCATCCGCGCCAGCCGCCCCGGCGAAGGCGCGCCCGACGACATCGTCCGCTATGTCAAATGGGGCGCTGGTCCCCGTGCGGGCCAGTCGCTGATCCTGGCTGCCAAGGCGCGCGCGCTGTTGCAGGGACGCCTCGCCGCCACCCGCGACGATATCGTTGCGCTGGCCGCGCCGGTGATGCGTCATCGCCTGCTGCTGTCCTTCGCGGCCGAGGCCGAGGGGCGCAGCGCCGACGATGTCATTGCCTCGCTGCTGCGCGCCGTGCCGCTCGCCTGATCGCGCATCATGGCCGACCTGATCCCCGCCGATGTCCGCCGCAGGCTCAAAAGCCTGCGCCTCGTCACGCGGCGCGCGGTCGGGCAGCATGGCATCGGCCTGCACCAGAGCCACAGCCGCGGCGCGGGTTTGGAATTCGCCCAATATCGCGCCTATGAGCCGGGCGACGAACTGCGCCAGATCGACTGGAAACTCTACGCCCGGTCGGACAAATTCTTCGTGCGGGAAGCGGAACGCGAAAGCCCGGTTGCGGTCTGGATAGTGATCGACGCCAGCGCATCGATGGGCCAGGCCGATGCGGGCCGCCCCGACTATAGCCGCTTCGACGCCGCCAAGGCGATGGCCGCATCGATCGGCGAACTGGCGATGCAGCAGGGCGATCGGTTCGGCCTGATGGCGCTGGGCGATGCAGGCCTCACCCTGCTGCCCCCCGCCACGGGCCTGCGCCAGCGCGACCGGCTGTTGCTCGACCTGCTGGCGCTGCGCACCGCCACCGGCTTCCCGCCCGAAGACCAGCTTGCCCCGGTGTGGGAGCGGATCGGCGCGCATGATCTGGTCATCCTGTTGAGCGACTGTTTCGATGAAGGCGCGGTGGCGCTGGTCGAGAAGCTGGCCGCCGCCGGGCGCGAGACTTTGGTGGTCGAGATGCTGACGCTCGCCGAGCGCGATTTCCCCTTCAGCGGCGGCTATCGCTTTCGCGATCCCGAAACCGGCGAGGAACTGCTCGCCGATGGTGTCGCCCTGCGCACCGAATTTCTGGCCCGCTTCGCCGAAGCGCGCGCCGCGTTGCACGCCCGGCTGGACGCGGCGGGCGTGGTCCATGTCGCGCATATGCTGGACGAGCCGGTCGACCTGCCGCTGCGCCGCCTGTTCGCAGCGGTCTGACCATGGGGCTAAGCCTCCTCTTTCCCGCCACGCTGACGGCGTTGCTCGCCCTGCTGGTGCCGCTCGCCATCCATATCGCGCGCAAGAGCGAACAATTGCCGACCGACTTCGCCGCATTGCGCTGGCTGCGGTCGAAACCCCGCCCCCGATCGCGCCTACGCTTTGACGAATGGCCCCTGTTGCTGCTCCGGCTCCTGCTGCTGGCACTGCTCGCGCTGTGGCTGGCGCAGCCGGTCCTGTCCGGCGCAGGCGACGATACGCCCTATGTCGCGGTCGTGCCGGGCGCGCAGATGGATCGCACGCAGTTTACGGATGCGCGGGTCCATTGGCTCGCCCCCGGCTTTCCGTCGATCGAAGAGCCCGCACCCACCGGCCCCTTCCCCGTCGCCAGCCTGATCCGCCAGATCGACGCCGATTTGCCTGCCGGAACCCCGCTCACCATCCTCACGCCACAGGTCATCGACGGCGCGGATGCCGCCCGCCTGCACCTGTCGCGCAAGGTCGACTGGAGCATCGAGCCCGGCACCATGCCCTCGCCCACCACGGCACCATCCCCCGCCCCGACCGTCGCGATCCGCTACGACGCCGCGCATCGCCCCGCCCTGCGCTATCTGCGCGCCGCCGCCACGAACTGGCAGCCCACCGAACGCCCGCTCGACAGCGCCCCGCTCGACAGCCCCTTGCCCGACCGGCAGCATGTATTGATCTGGCTCGCAGGCGGCACCCTGCCGGACAATGTCATCGCCTGGATCACAAAGGGCGGCACGGCCCTGATCGCCAGCGATGCCACCCCGCCAAACGACACCCCGACGCCGCACTGGCGCGAAGCGCTCGGCATACCGCTGGTCGAAGGCGCACCGCTGGGCGCTGGCCGATGGCTCCGCTTCACCCGGCCGCTACGCCCCGCCGACATGCCCGTGCTGCTGGATGGCGATTTCCCCGCGCAACTGCGCCGTCTGCTCGCCCCCTCCCTCTCACCGCCCACGCGCGTCGCCGCTGCCGACTATGCGCCGCTCCCCGGCGGACGCGCCTATGACCAGCAACCCGAACCGCTCCGCCCCTGGCTGGCGCTGCTCATCGCGCTGTTGCTGATCGCCGAACGCTGGCTCGCCACCCGCCGCAGCCGGGGCGTATCGCCATGAGCGCCACCGCCCTCACCCGCCAATGGACGGCCCCCGCCCGCACACGCGCTTTCCTCAACGCCGCCGCCATCGGCGTGCCGCTGGCAATCGGCGCGGGTGCCGTGGCCTGGCGGCTGGCAGGGATCGGCACGGCCATCGCCGCCATCGCAATCGGCCTGACCCTATCGCTGCTCATCGCGCTGCGGCTGGCGGCGCGGTTCGATGAACGTTGGCTGATCCGCACGCTCGATGCCCGCCGCCCCGACATGGAAGACAGCGCTGCGCTGCTGTTCGCCGACGTTGCCACCCTCGGCCCGCTCCAGCGGCTACAGAGCGCGCGCCTGACCGCCCGCATCGACGCCGAAACCCCCGACCAACTGGCCCCCGACTGGCGACGGCGCAGCATCGCCCTAACCGCCATCGCTGCGCTGAGCATCATCGCCTTTGCGCTCCTCTGGCCCCGTCCCGGCGAAGGCCCGCCCACCCTCGCCCCTGCCAGCGAAGGCGTCGCGGCAGCGCCCGGCATCCCGCGCCTCGTCGCGCAAAATCTCCGCATCCTCCCACCCGCTTACACCGGCCTGCCCGTGCGCGACTCCCAGTCGCTAGACGCCCGCGTGCCGCACGGATCGCGGCTCGAATGGACGTTGCGCTTCGATCCGCAAGCCAACGTCCCGCACCTGCTGATGCTTGGCGGCCAACCGCTCGCGCTGCGCCGCGACGGCGAAGACTGGATCGCCAGCCGCACGGCCGACGCCGCCTTCCTCTACCGCGTCGATCCCGCCGCAGGGCGCGGCCCGACGCCACCGCTGCACCGTATCGATGCCATCGCCGACGCCGTGCCACAGGTGAAGGCCATCAGCCCGAAGGCCAGTCTGACCTTGGTGTCGCCGGGCCAGCGCAACTGGTCCCCCGCCTTCGCTGCGACCGACGATTATGGCGTGGCCGCAAGCGCCCGGCTGCGCATCACGCTGGCCATCGGCGAAGGCGAAAATGTGACCTTCACCGAGCGCGAGATTGCGGTGCGCGGCAGCGGCCCCGCGCGCGACCGCCGCTTCGCCCCCCGCCTCGATTTCGGAACGCTGGGCTTTGGCCCCGGCAGCGACATGGTGGTACAACTCATCGTCCGCGACAATCGCAGCCCAACCCCGCAGGAAGCGCGCAGCCCCAGCCTCATCCTGCGCTGGCCATCGGCGCAACAACCCGAAGGCAGCGGGCTGGAGGGCATGGTCAACACCGTCCTGCCCGCCTATTTCCGCAGCCAGCGGCAGATCATCATCGACGCCGAAGCACTGCTTAAACAGAAATCCCGCCTCAGCGCCGATCGCTATCTCGCCCGTTCCGCCAGCATCGGCACCGACCAGCAGATTTTGCGCGGCCGCTACAGCCAGTTTCTGGGCGGCGAGGAATCGGCCCAGCCGCAACTCCCCACCGCTGACGCGGAAACCCATCATAATGGCGATGGCCATGACCATGGCCCGCCGCGCCAACCCGCGCCCGGCTTTGGCGTCGCCGAGGACGTGCTGGCGGATTACGGCCATCCCCATGATGACAGCGCATCGTCCAGCCTCGACCCCGAAACCCGCGCCATCCTCAAAAATGCCGTCGATGAAATGTGGCAATCCGAAGTGCATTTGCGGCAGGGGCATCCCGATCTCGCCCTTCCCTTCGCCAATCGCGCGCTCCGCTTCATCAAGGAGGTGCAGCAGGCGACCCGCATCTTCCTGTCGCGCGTCGGACCGGAACTGCCACCCATCGACCCCAGCCGCCGCATGACCGGCAAGCGCGAAGGCGCGGCCAGCCGCACGCTGGCGGTCGCACCGATCGAGCGCGGCGATGGCCCCGCCGCCGCCGCCTGGCGCGCGCTGGGCGACGGGCCTGGCGCGATCCGGGGACCGATCGCGCTCGATGCGCTGGACCGCTGGGTGCGCAGCGAAGCCGCCCGCCTGCCCGATGCGCTGGCCCTGTCGGGCGCGCTCGACGCGGTGCGGCGCGACCCCGATTGTGCCCCCTGCCGAGCGACGCTGCGTGGACTGTTGTGGACGGCGATGGAACGGCCGCCCGCCCGTCCCGCGCGCCGCGTGGCCCCCGACGCCAACGGCACGCGCTATCTTCGCGCGATCGAGGGAGCCGCGCCATGACCATCGAACGGATCGTCGCCGCCCTGCTGATCCTCGCCGTGCTGATGGCCTCGCTGCGCCTGATCCTGTGGCAGCGATCGAGCGCATCCGCGCCATGGCGTCTGGCGGCCTTGCTCCTGCTTCAGCCGCTCTGTGCAGGCCTCCTATTCCTGACGCTCTATCCACCGCCGACCCCGACGACGGGCGACACGCTGCGCATCGCGACCGCCGGAACCCCGCGCTTGGCTGCGGCGACGCCGGGCGCGCCGCTCGTCATCCTGCCCGAAGCAGGCGACATCAGCGGCGACGAAAGCGCCCCCGACCTCGCGACCGCGCTGCGCCGTCATCCCGCTGTCGGCACCATCACCGTACTGGGCGAAGGCTTGGCCGCCCGCGATCTGGAGGCAGCACTCGCCGTCGCGGTGCGTTTCACCCCGCCCCCGTCCCGTCCCGGCATCAGCCATATCGCCCCACCCCGCGGCATCGCGCCGGGCGAGGCTTTCAGCGTGGGTGGCCAGCTAACCGCCCTGCCCCGCGCAACCATCGACCTGCTCGATCCCGCCGGGCGCGTGACCGATAGCGCCATGCCCGATGCAAACGGCTATTTCACCCTGACCGGCACTGCCCGCGCAGCCGGAACCACCGCCTTCACCCTGCGCGTGCGGGATGGGCAGCGCGTGGTCGAGCAAACCGCCGTTCCGCTGCTGGTAACCGACAGCGCATCTCCGCGCCTGCTGATCCTGGCCGCCGCACCGGGGCCAGAGGTCAAATATCTACGCCGCTGGGCCACCGACGCGGGCTTCGCCGTCACGACGCAGATGAGCGCGGGCGGCGGCATCGCGCTCGGCGATCCCACCATCGCCATCAACGGTGCAACGCTACGGCGGTTCGATCTCGCCATCGTCGATGATCGCAGTTGGGCGGCGCAGCGCGGCGCCCTGACCGGCGCGGTGCGCGAAGGACTGGGCCTGGTGCTGCGCCCCAGTGGGCCGATCGACGGCGCGACCCGCACGCAATGGCGCGCCTTGGGTTTCGGCATCGGCGGCGGCGATCTCGCCCCCATTGCCCTGCCCAAAGTCGCCGCGCCCGCGCTGAGCGGCACCCGTCTCGGCATCGGCAGCACGGATGCGCCGGTCGATATCGCTACGCCCGACGATCTGCTGCCCGATGTCAGCCGCCTGCCCCTTACCCCCGCCGCGCAGGCACCCACCTTATTGCAGGACGCCAGCGACGCCCCCCTCGCCCAGTGGCGCGCGATCGGCACCGGCCGTATCGCCCTGTTCGCGGGCGTGGACAGCTATGCGCTGACCCTGACCGGCCATCGCGCGCTGCATAATGATTGGTGGAACGCTCTGCTGCGCACCATCATCCGCCCGGCATCCGGCGTGCAACAGTCTGGCCTGATCGGTTGGGCGAACGAACGCCTGACCCTATGCGGCCTGCCCGCCCCGACCCCGGTCGAGCGCCCCGATGGACGGCGGGCAACGATATTGCCGGTCCAAGGATGCGCAGCCTTCTGGCCCGATAGCGCAGGCTGGCACCGGACCGGCACCGGCCAATCCTTCTATATCTATCCCGCCCACGCCCTGCCCGCGATGCGTGCCGCGCGCGATCGGGCCGCCATGCTCGCGCTCCGCCCGCCAACCGCAACCGACCGGGCTGGCGACAGCGCACCCGGCCCATCCTGGCCCTTCGCCCTCGCCTGGCTGATCGCCAGCGCCTTGCTCTGGCTGCTGGAACGCGCGCGTCGGGGCCGTCAGTCGGCCATGTAGAAATCGCGCAAGGCCCGTGCATCATGCAGGGCATTGTGCGGCACCCGGCTATTGGCCGCCGCGCTGAACCCCGCCGCGTTGATCAGTTCGAGCCGCAACCCGAAATCGACCCCCGCCATCTGCCCTGGCCCCGTCACCAGCAGCGCACAGAAATGCGCCAGGTCTTCGGGCCAATCGGCGATGATGACGGGATCGCTATCCCCTTCCAGATAGGCCGCGACATGGTCCGCCGCCTCCACCCGGTTCAATTCCAGGTCGATGCCCGGCGGCACATGGCGCAGATAGGGGACGACATGCTGCGCGACCCAGGGTTCGACATCGTCGGGCAACGGCAGCGAGACGTAAAATTCCTCGTCATCCGCATGTTCGGGCACCAGCGCGACGCTGATCAGCACGCCGCCAAAGCCGTTAAATTCGGTGTCGAGAAAATAGCGCATGAAAAGAAGAACTGCCTTGCCCGTGTTCGATAAGGCAGGGCCGATAGCATCGCCGCCGCCCACATGCCATGCCGTGCGACGCGCCGTAGCATTTGCGCGACGCACGCCAAGCTGCCATGCGCGCCACAACGCCATCACCAAAGGATCGATCAATGACGCCGCGCGAATTTCTGGGGTCCGCCGCCGTGCCGGGGGGGCAGGAACTGATGCTCTACCGGCGCGGTGGCGATTTCATGATCGTGCTCGACCGCAATGAATTGATGAGCAGCCGGATGAGCGGCTCCGAAAAGGCGCTGGCGCTGATGACGATCGAGCGGCTGGCGGGGCGCAAAGCCCCCCATCTGCTGATCGGCGGCTATGGCATGGGCTTTACCCTGCGCGCGGCGCTCGGCGTGCTGGGGCAGGATGCGCGCATCACGCTCGCGGAACTGGTGCCTGAAATCATCGACTGGGCGCGCGGGCCGATGGCGGAATTGGCCGATGGCTGTCTCGACGACCCGCGCGTCGACCTGCGGATGGGCGATGTCGTGCCCGTCATCGCCGCGGGCCGCGCCTGCTATGACGCCATCCTGCTCGACGTCGATAATGGCCCGGATGGGCTGACCGCCGCCGCCAATGACCGGCTCTACAGCGCGACGGGGCTTGCGGCGGCGCGGGCGGCGCTGACGCCGGGTGGCATCCTGGCGGTCTGGTCGGCCGGGTCGGACGATGCCTTCACCCGCCGTCTGGCCAGCGCTGGCTTTGCGGTCGATGAAGTCGCCGTGCGCGCGCGCGACAATGGCAAAGGCCCACGCCATGTCATCTGGTTTGCACAAAAGCGTTGAACATGCTGGATTGAAAAGGTCCGTCCAGCCGGGCCATAAAGACAATAGCCGACACTAAAGGGATGCCCGCGTGATCCACACCGTTTCGACCCAGCCTTTCACGGACCAGAAGCCCGGCACGTCGGGCCTGCGCAAGAAGGTACGCATCTTCGCGCAGCCCCATTATGCCGAAAATTTCATCCAGTCGGTGTTCGACAGCCTGGACGGTTTTGCGGGGCAGACCCTGGTCGTCGGCGGCGACGGGCGCTATCTCAACCGCGAAGTCATCCAGATCGTGCTGAAAATGGCGGCGGCCAATGGCTTTGGCCGGGTGCTGGTGGGCCAGGGCGGCATATTGTCCACGCCCGCCGCCTCGCACCTCATCCGCGCATCGGGCGCCTTTGGCGGTCTCGTCCTGTCAGCCAGCCACAATCCGGGCGGCCCGGACGAAGATTTCGGCATCAAATATAATATCGGCAATGGCGGCCCGGCCCCTGAAAAGGTGACCGACGCGATCATCGAGCGCACCCTTTCGATAGAAAGCTACAAGATCCTCGACGCCCCCGACATGGATCTCGACACGATCGGCACGGCCACGCTGGGCGGCATGACCGTCGACGTGGTCGATCCCGTCGCCGCCTATGCCGACCTGATGGAAAGCCTGTTCGATTTCGCCGCGATCCGCGCGAAGATCGCCGACGGCTTCACCCTCGCCTTCGATTCGATGAGCGCCGTGACCGGGCCTTACGCTGTCGAGATTTTCGAAAAGCGGCTCGGCGCGCCGCAGGGCACAGTCATGAACGGCACGCCCTTGCCGGACTTCGGCCATCATCATCCCGACCCGAACCTGGTTCATGCCAAGGAGTTGTACGACTGGATGATGGCCCCCGACGCGCCCGATTTCGGCGCAGCGTCGGATGGCGATGGCGACCGCAACCTCATCATCGGGCGGCATTGCTATGTCACGCCGTCGGATTCGCTTGCGGTCCTCGCGGCCAACGCCCACCTCGCGCCCGGCTATGCGGCGGGCCTCAAGGGCATCGCCCGCTCCATGCCGACCAGCGGCGCGGCCGACCGGGTCGCCGAGAAACTGGGCGTGCCGCTTTATGAGACGCCCACAGGCTGGAAATTCTTCGGCAACCTGCTCGACGCGGGCATGGCGACCATCTGTGGCGAGGAAAGCGCGGGCACTGGCTCTGACCATGTGCGCGAAAAGGACGGCATCTGGGCGGTACTGCTGTGGCTCAACATCCTCGCCGTGCGCGGCGAAAGCGTCGCTGCGGTCATGGCCGATCATTGGGCCACCTATGGCCGCAATTACTATGCCCGCCACGATTATGAAGCCATCGCCAAGGACAAGGCCGACGCGCTCATGGCAACGCTGCGCGCGTCGCTCGACGGCCTGCCCGGCACGACCAACAGCGGCGGCACGATCAAGAGCGCCGACGATTTCGCCTATACCGACCCCACCGACCAGTCGATCAGTCGCAACCAGGGCGTCCGCATCCTGTTCACCGACGGATCGCGCGTGGTGTTCCGCCTGTCGGGCACCGGCACAGAAGGCGCGACCCTGCGCGTCTATCTCGAACGCTATGTCGATACCGATGGTGACCTGGCCATGGAAACGGGCGACGCCCTCGCCCCCCTGATCGCCGCCGCGCAGGAAGTGGCGGACATTGCGGGCTATACCGGCATGGACCAGCCCAGCGTCATCACCTGACGCCCCTCACGAAATCGCCATTTGCAACAATAGGGAAACGAAGCGAACCTACGGGCCATCCTTCTCCCGTCCGTTTGAAGGAGCGCCCATGCGCCGCCTCTGCCTATCATTATCCGCCTGTCTCGTAGGTCTTACCATGCCTGCCCAGGCGCAAACCAGCCAGGACGAGCAAATCTGGCTCAACCTGACCGCCATGGGATCGGTAAAGGGCGACCTCGTCTATCTCGCCGAAATTCAGCCGCGCGTCGGCGATGGCGTGTCGCGGGTCAATCAGGCGATCTTTCGCGGCGCGCTGGGCTGGAAATTGTCCCCGACTATCACCGTCTATCAGGGCTATGCCCATATCGTGTCGCCAGTCGAAAACGGCACCGATCTGAACGAGGATCGCAGTTTCCAGCAACTTAACTGGACACTCGGCAAACCCTGGGGCGGCGAACTCATGTCGCGCACCCGGCTGGAACAGCGCTGGCGATCGGACGGCGACGATATGGGCTGGCGGGTGCGCGAAATGCTCCGTTACGAAAAGCCTCTGCGGCCGGGCAGTGATAAAGTCAACGCGCTGGTCTATGCCGAAGGCTTCGTCGCGCTCAACGACACCGACTGGGGCGTGAAGGGCGGCTTTGATCAGGCGCGCGGCTTCGTCGGGGTGGAATTGGGCCTGCCGGGCGCCTCCACGGCGGAGGTCGGCTATCTGGCGCAGGTCGTGGATCAACGCGGCGGGCGCACCGCCGTCAATCATGTCGCCTCGCTCACGCTCTTCTTCCGGCATTGACGCGCACGATCCGGCTGGGGGCAAATGGCCCTGTCGTTCGTTGACGGGGGACACTATGGCCCCTTGCATGACCAACCACCCGCCCCTGCCCGATAGCGCCCTTAGCGACAGCATGACCGCCATCGGCTATGCCCGACTGGAGGGGCACGACACGATCGCGCGACTGCATGCCGATGCGACCGATTGGCGCGCCTTCGCCGCCAGTTGGAACGATCTCGGCCCCGATCTCTACATGGCCGACGGCGGCCGCTATCGCCGCCGCCGCCACGCCATCTTCCTGTGCGACCATGGCCGTTTCGCGCGCATGCCGCACCAGCCCCATTATCAAAGCCGCGACTATAACCCGCTCAATGGCGACGTGCAGCGCTGGTTCGATCCGGTCGAACAGGCGGTCATCGACAACCCGGTCTGCCAGGCCATCTTCGCCTTGTGCGCCGCGCAGTTCGACCCAGCGGCTCAGGGTCGCTGGCATGTCGAAATGCACCAGTTCCGCATCGAGGCGAAGCCCGATGAAGTCGGCCGCCCGACCCCCGAAGGGCTGCACCGCGACGGCGTCGATCACGTCTTCGTCATGCTGGTCGAACGCAACAATGTGCGCGAAGGCATCACCCGCATCGGCGCACCCGACGGCACGCCGCTCGGCGAATTCATGCTGGCGCAGCCAGGCGACGCGATGCTGATCGACGATCGCCGCATCCTGCATGGCGTAACCGAAATCCACCCGCACGACCCCACCCGCCCCGCCTGGCGCGACGCGCTGGTGGTGACCTTCGCCGCAACCTGAAAAATTCGTTCGGGCTGAGCTTGTCGAAGCCCTCCACTGATTGAGGTGAAGTGGCTTCGCTACGCTCAGCGCGAACGCATTATTTCAGCAACACCAATTCTTCGGCCATGCTGGGGTGCAGCGCGACGGTGTCGTCGAAATCCTGCTTGGTGAGGCCCGCCTTCACCGCGACGGCCGCGGCCTGCAATATTTCCGGCGCGTCCGGGCCGATCATGTGCAGGCCGACCACCTTGTTCGTCGTGGCGTCCACGATCATCTTGTAGAGCGCGCGCTCCTCGCGGCCTGCCAGCACATATTTCATCGGCCGGAAGTCGGACGTGTAGACCCGTACTGTGCCGAGCTTATTTTTGGCCTGCGCTTCGGTGAGGCCGACGCCTGCCAGCGGCGGATGGCTGAACACGGCCGAAGGCACGCAGTCATAGTCGACCGTGCGCGGATTGTCGCCGAACACCGTGTCGGCGAAGGCATGGCCTTCGCGGATCGCGACCGGGGTGAGTTGCAGCCGGTCGGTTACGTCGCCCACCGCATAGATGCTCTCGCAACTCGACCGGCTATACTCGTCAACCTTGATCGCCCCATTGTCGGCCAGATCGACGCCCGCGCTATCGAGGCCGAGCCCTTGCGTATGCGGCTTGCGCCCGGTGGCGAACAGCACGACATCGGCGGCGACCGGATCACCATCCTTGAAGCGGACGCAGAGTGTGCCGTCTTCATTCTTCTCGATCTTCTCCATCTGCGCGTTGAAGCGGAAATTAATCCCCTTGGTCATGGAAATCTGGAGCAGCCGATCGCGAATCTGTTCGTCATAGCCGCGCAGCAGCGTGCCGGACCGATTGACGATGGTCACATGGCTACCGAATTGATGGAAGATGCCGGCAAATTCATTGGCGATATAGCCGCCGCCGACGATGACGATGCGTTTGGGGCATTCGTTCAGATGGAACACCTCGTTGGAGGTGATGCCATGTTCCGCGCCTTCGATATCTGGCAGGATCGGCCAGGCCCCGGTGGCGACAAGGATATATTTCGCCGTAACTTCCCGCCCGCTGGCGAGCTTGACGCTGTGCGGCCCGGTTACGGTCGCGCGTTCGGGGATCATCTCGACCTTATGGCTGCTGAGCGTATTTTTATAGAGGCCTTCGAGCCGGTCAACCTCACCCAGCACATTGTCGCGCAGCGTCGCCCATTCGAACCCGCAATCGGGCACGTTCCAGCCGAAGCGGCGCGCATCCTTCAGATCCTCGGCGAAATGCGCGCCATAGATGAGCAGTTTCTTGGGCACGCAGCCGCGAATGACGCAGGTGCCGCCGACGCGAAACTCCTCGGCCACCGCGACCTTCGCGCCATGCCCCGCCGCGACGCGCGAGGCGCGCACGCCGCCCGATCCTGCACCGATGACGAAAAGGTCGAAATCATAGTCGCTCATGCCTGGCCTCCGCTTGGTTGCGGTGGATATGGCGGGTGGGCACCTGAGTTACAAACGGGAATCTTGCTTCTTTTGAGCAAACTAATGCCGTTCGCTTCGAGCGAAGTCGAGAAGCGACAAGCGCTGCGTCAGCGTTTCTCGACTTCGCTCGAAACGAACGGATCTACTTATCTAGTCGCCGCCCAGCGCCAGTTCGATCAGCGCCATGGTCGAGGGGTCGAACCCCTTGGCACCGTCCGCCTCGATCGACTTGGCGATTTCCTTGCCCAATTCGACGCCGAACTGGTCGAAGGGGTTGATGCCCATCAGCACCGCATTGGCGAAGGTGCGATGCTCGTAGAAAGCGATCAACGCGCCCAGCGCATGGGGCGTGACGTCTTCGAGCAGGATCGTAGTGGATGGCCGGTTGCCGGGATAGGCACGCGGCGGGTCGGCGTCATTATCCTTGCCGCGCATCAGCGCTGCGCCTTGCGCGAAGCAGTTGACCAGCAGCGCGCGATGATGCGCGGGGTCGAGCGCATGGCCCGGCTCGATCGAGGCGATGAACTCGACCGGCGAGAGGATCGTCCCCTGGTGCAGCAACTGGAACACCGCATGCTGCGCATCGGTGCCGACCCCGCCCCAGGTGATGGCGGCGGTGGGACCATCCACCGGCGATCCATCAAGCTGGACCGCCTTGCCGTTGCTCTCCATTTCCAACTGCTGGAGGTAGGAGGGCAAGAGCGCCAGCCGTTCGTCATAGGCGAACAAGGCACGGGTCTGGCAGTGCATGACGCGACTATAATATTGATCGACGAAGGCGGCGATCAGCGGGATATTCTCATTTGGAGCGGACAGGCGGAAATGGCGGTCCATTTCGGCCGCGCCCTCCAGCAGGCTTTCGAACGCATCCCAGCCCAACGCCAGCGCGGCGGGAAAGCCGATCGAAGACCAGAGCGAATAGCGCCCGCCCACTGATTCGGCGAAGGGCAGGATGCGGGTTTCATCAACGCCCCATTCGATCGCCTTATCGGGCGCGGCGGTCAGCGCGATCACCCGGCCATAGGGGTCTTCCACCCCGCCTTCGACCATCCAGTTGATCGCGCTCGCCGCGTTCAGCAGCGTTTCGCTGGTCGTGAAGGTTTTGGAAGCGATCGCGATCAACGTAGTGTGCGGATCGAAGCCCTCGATCGCGCGTTCCAGCGCGGTGCCATCGACATTGGAGACGATCGCGACATCATAGCGTACGCCATCGCCATCAAGCGCATCGACGATCAGCTTGGGGCCGAGCGCCGACCCGCCAATGCCGATATGCAATATGTGGCGGATTTCGCCCAGTGCGCCCGCCTCGATCGCGTCGATCAGCGCGCGCATGCGGTTGTGCAGCGTCTTGGCCTGCGCCACGCTGTCGGCATTGCCCTCGCCCCGCTCGGCGGTATGTTCGGCCGCGCGGCCTTCGGTGTTGTTGACCGCCTCACCCGCAAACAGCGCATCGCGGCGGGCAGCGAAGCCCTGATCCTGCGCCAGATCAAGATAGCGCGACATAAGCTCGTCGGTCAGATGCGTCTTGGACCAGTCGAACCGGATCGGTCCGTGCGACAATACCAGCTTGGACAGACGGTTGGGATCGGTCGTGAAAATGGACTTGAGGTCGGCGATAGGCAGTGCGGCGATGGCCGCCAGTGCAGTGCTGGGCATGCGATGGTCCCCTATGACGTTGGTCGAGATCGACGCTGCACCGGTCGATTCTTCCTGTCCTTACCCAATTTTCGCGCGCTTTGCATGGTCAAGGACATGCTTGACGTGCCCGACGCCAGGCTTCACAAGCCGCAACGGCCGCGTTGTCGGCGCATCCAAGGGACAAGACGACCACCCATGACTGCAAAATCGGAAACGCGGGACTTCCTATGGTTCCTCGCCAGGCTGGGCCTGTTCGTCTTCATCCTGCGCAGCTTCATCATTTCGCCGTTCAACATTCCATCGGAATCGATGCAGCCACGCTTGCTGATCGGCGACTATCTGCTGGTGGCGAAATGGCCCTATGGCTATTCGCGCTACTCGCTGCCGTTCAGCGTCCCGCTGATCCCCGGCCGCATCTTCGCTTCCACGCCCGAACGCGGCGACGTGGTGGTGTTCAAGGCACCCCCGACCCAGAAGAACGATTATATCAAGCGCGTCATCGGCCTGCCCGGTGACATGATCGCGGTGCGCGGCGGCACGGTCTATCTGAACGGCGCGGCCGTCCCCAAGCAGAAGGTCGCCGACCTCGTCATTCCCGTGACCCCGAACATGATCGACGCCGCGGCCAAGGAAGGCGCGGTCTCGCCTTGCTATCGGCCCGATTTCGAGGAACCGGCGACGGGCGGCGGCAAGCAATGCCGTTACCCCCAGTTCCGCGAGACGCTGCCTGCGGGCAAGGATTATCCGGCGCGCAGCTACAATGTCCTCGACCTCGTACCCGATGGCGCGGCGGACGATCGCGACACGGTGCTGGTGCCCGAAGGCCATCTCTTCATGATGGGCGACAATCGCGATCGCAGCGCCGACAGCCGCTTCCCGGCGGTCGAAGGCGGCGGCATCGGGCTGGTGCCGGAGGAAAATCTGGTCGGCAAGGCGATGATTTCGGTCTTCTCCACCGACGGCAGCGCCCACTGGCTGATGCCCTGGACTTGGGTGTCCGCTGCGCGCTGGAGCCGCATCGGGGAAGGCTTTTGAAATTGAGCGTCCATGGGCCTGATACGACGGGCTGGCTGAAGGCGCTGATCGGCCGCGCGCCGCGCGATCCCGCACCCTTCCACCAGGCACTCACCCATGGCAGCGCCAAGCCGGACAATTATGAGCGGCTGGAATTTCTGGGCGACCGCGTGCTGGGCCTGCTCGTGTCCGAATGGGTGTATGAACGCTTTGCCGGGGAACCCGAAGGCAAGCTGTCGCGCCGGTTCAACGCACTGGTGTCGGGCGAAACCTGCGCCGAGGTGGCGCGCGCGGCGGGCGTGCCGACGCATCTGGTGCTGGGCAAGCAAGCGCGCGACGATGGCGCCGCCAATAGCGACAATGTGCTGGGCGACGTGATGGAGGCGCTGATCGGCGCGCTCTATCTGGAGGGTGGGCTGGAGGAAGCGCGCACGCTGGTCCGCCGCCTGTGGGCCGACCGCGTCGATACCCAGACCGCCGCCCCACGCCATCCCAAGTCCGCGCTGCAGGAATGGGCGGCCGCCAACAAGCGCAAGCCGCCTGAATATGTGATGATGGACCGCTCCGGCCCACACCACGCGCTGCGCTTCACCGTGACCGTCAGCATCAAGGGCGCGGGCGAGGCCAGCGCGACCGGCGGGTCCAAGCAGGAAGCGGAAACAGCGGCAGCGGCAGCGCTGCTGGAGAAGTTGGCGGGGTAGAGGAAGCTGAAAAATCCGTTCGCCCTGAGCCTGTCGAAGGGCCGTCCTTATCTTCTGAATAACAGAGCAGGGCTTCGACAAGCTCAGCCCGAACGGTTTCTGTTGAAGGCTTGATGTTCCGATGCCCTTCTGGACCTACATGCTCCATTGCGCCGACCGCAGCTTTTATGTGGGTCATACGGATAATCTGGCATCACGCATCGGCCGGCATGAAGCGGGCCAAATCACCGGATACACGCAAGCGCGCCTGCCGGTGAAACTGGTCTGGTCGCAATCGTTCGGCACACGTATAGAGGCGCTGGAAGCCGAGCGGCAGATCAAGGGTTGGAGCCGGGCAAAGAAGCTGGCGCTGATCCGTGATGATTGGTCTTTGATCTCCACATTGGCGCGATCAAAGGTAGATAAGTAAGGCCCTTCGACAGGCTCAGGGCGAACGGAGTAGTTTTGACAAGCATTACTGAAAATCAGCGCTGTGGCGTCATCGCCGTTGTCGGTGCGCCCAATGCGGGCAAGTCCACGCTGGTCAATGCGCTGGTGGGGCAGAAGGTGGCGATCACGAGTCCCAAGGCGCAGACCACGCGCACCCGCGTCATGGGTGTCGCGATCGAGGGCAATGCGCAGATCGTGCTGGTCGATACTCCGGGCATCTTCGCACCCAAGCGGCGGCTGGACCGCGCGATGGTGCAGGCGGCCTGGGGTGGCGCGCAGGGCGCTGACCTGATCGCGATGGTGGTCGATGGCAAGGCCGGGCGCGGCCCCAAGCTGGAGCCGATCATCGAATCGCTCAAGCATCGCAGCGAACGCAAGTGGCTGATCCTCAACAAGGTGGATATCGCCATCAAAGAAAAGCTGCTCGTCCATACCGAGAAGCTGAACGAGACGCTGGGCTTCGACGAAATCTTCTTCGTGTCGGCTGCCACCGGCGATGGCCTGCCCGAACTCAAGGCCGCCTTCGCCGCTGCCATGCCCGAAGGTCCGTGGCATTTCCCCGAAGACCAGGTGTCCGACGCCACCGACCGGATGCTGGCAGCGGAAATCACGCGCGAACAACTTTATCACCAGCTTCACGCCGAACTGCCCTACGCCACCGCCGTCGATACGGAGCAATATAAAGAACGGCAGGACGGATCGGTCGAGATTCATCAGCAGATCTTGGTCGGTCGTCCGACGCAGCGCGCGATCGTGCTGGGCAAAGGGGGTCAGCGCCTCAAGGAAATCGGATCGAAGGCGCGCGAGGAACTGTCAGCATTGCTGGGGGTGAAGGTCCACCTCTATCTGCATGTGAAGGTCAAGGAAGACTGGGAAAATGATCGCGGCATCTATCGCGATATCGGATTGGACTGGGTGGAATAGAATTCGGCAACCACCGGAAATCGCTTATTTACCTTCTGTCGTTACGCCCCCGGTGCATGGGTACAAAACAAAAGATCGCCGCATGCATCGGCATTTCCGTTATCGGAACGGTGGTCATCATGGCGATCGTGTCGGCGATCCCCGGCATGTTCATTCCGCCGCGTTATTTTGTCGTGGGCATATTCTGCGCCGGCAGTTTGTCGACGCCAGTCTGCCTGCTTCTGACCCGTCAGGCCGAAGAAAATCAGCGTTTGCGCGAACAGTTGGAGCAACGTGTCGCCGAACTCGCGCTCTTGGCCCAGATTGACGGATTGACCGGCCTTTTAACCCGCAATGCCTTTTTCGATCGTGCGACCGCTCTGCATGACCAAACGGACACCTGGTTCCTGCTGATCGACATTGATCATTTCAAGAAATTCAACGACGATCATGGTCATCAGGCGGGCGACGCAGTGTTGCAGGCCGTTGGCCAGGCAATCCGCGAGGCGCTTGGTCCCGATGCCATCTGCGGCCGGATGGGCGGCGAGGAATTCGCCATATGCCTGACCGGCTGCGATGGCACCCATGCAAAACGCCGCGCGGAGCATGTGCGTGCCTCGATTCAGGCCCTTCGCGTCCGTGCGCCATCAGGCAGGATCGTGCGCGCCACCGCCAGCATTGGGCTGAGCACAGGCGATCCAGCCGTACCGATCGAAGTCAGCCTTCATCGCGCTGATCTGGCCATGTATGCGGCCAAGACCGGCGGTCGCAATCAGGTGCGACTCGCCGCCTGACCGCGTGCGTCTATTCCGCCGCCGCTGCCTTTTTCTTCGCCGGAGCCTTCTTGGCAGCAGGCTTCTTCGCCACGCCGTCCTTTTTGGCGGCATCCTTTTTCGCCGTGGCCTTCTTGGCCGGAGCTTTCTTCTTCGCGCCCTTCTTCGCCGGAGCCGCCGCCGCGCGGGCGTCGATCAGCTGCGCGGCTTCCTCCAGCGTCAGTGCATCCTTGTCCATCGTCTTGGGCAGGGTCGCGTTGGTCGTGCCGTCGGTGACATAGACGCCATAGCGCCCTTCCATCAGCTTGATTTCCAGCTCCGTGCGCGGATGCGCACCCAACACCTTCAAAGGCTCGCGCCCGGCGCTGCGCGGCCCGCGTGTCGCGGCCTCCGCCAGTTTCACGACCGCGCTGTTCATGCCGACTTCGAAAATCTCGGCGGTATTGGCCAGGCGACCATATTTGCCGTCATGCAGCAGATAGGGACCAAAGCGGCCGATATTCGCCACGATCGGCAGTCCGGTTTCGGGATGCAAACCGACTTCGCGCGGCAGGCTGAGCAGTTTGATGCCCCAATCGAGCGTCAATTCGCCATCGGGCAGATCCTTGGGGATCGATCCGCGCTTGGCTTCCTTGCCCTCGCCCATCTCGATATAGGGGCCGAAGCGACCGACCTTCTTGACGATATCCTGCCCGGTTTCGGGATGCTGGCCCAGCACCTCCGGCCCTGTATCTTCGCCATCCTTACCGCCCGGCTGACCGAATTTCCGCGTGAATTTACATTCGGGATAGTTGGAGCAGGCAATGAACGCCCCGAACCGCCCACCGCGCAGCGACAATTGTCCGTCCGCGCACAGCGGACAGGCGCGCGGATTGCTGCCGTCCGCCTTGGGCGGGAACAGCATGGGTTCGAGGAACTTGTCCAGCTCGGCGGTAATGTCCGACGGCTTCTGCTCCATGATTTCGGCCGTCTTGGGCTTGAAATCACGCCAGAAGGCTTCGAGCACTTCCTGCCACTGGGCCCGGCCGCCGGAAATATCGTCCAGCTCGTCCTCAAGACCCGCGGTGAAGTCGTAGGACACATAGCGCTCGAAGAAGCGCTCCAGAAAGGCCGTTACCAGCCGCCCGCTTTCCTCAGCGAAGAAGCGGTTCTTCTCGATCCGCACATAGTCGCGATCCTTGAGCACCTGCAGCGTCGAAGCATAGGTGGATGGACGCCCGATCCCCAGTTCCTCCAGCCGCTTGACGAGGCTGGCTTCGGAATAGCGCGGCGGCGGCTGCGTGAAATGCTGGTCCGCCATGACCTTCTTCTTCGCAGGCGCATCGCCTTCCGCCATGCGGGGCAGCAACTTTCCGTCTTCGTCGTCGCTGTCGTCGCGCCCTTCCTCATACAAAGCAAGGAAGCCGGGGAAGATCACCACCTGCCCCGTCGCGCGCAGCGTATGCGTGCCGGTGGCGTCGTTCATGTCGATGGTGGTGCGTTCCAGCCGCGCCGACGCCATCTGGCTGGCGAGCGCGCGTTTGAACACCAGGTCGTACAGGCGCGCATGGTCGCCGCTGCCCACCTTGTCGCGCGAAAAATCGGTCGGCCGGATGGCTTCATGCGCTTCCTGCGCATTCTTCGCCTTGGTCTGATAGATGCGCGGCTTGTCCGGCACATAGCCGCCATCATAGCGCTGCGCGATCGCGGCGCGCGCGGCGGAAATGGCGCTGCCGTCCATCTGCACGCCATCGGTCCGCATATAGGTGATCGCGCCATCTTCGTAGAGCTGTTGCGCGATCCGCATCGTATGGCTGGCCGAGAAACCCAGCTTGCGCGCGGCTTCCTGCTGGATCGTGGACGTCGTGAAAGGCGGCGGCGGATTGCGGGTGAGCGGCTTGGTCTCGACCCGTTCGACGGTGAAGCGTCCGGCCTCGACATCGGCCTTGGCCGCCATCGCGTCGCCTTCCTTGCCGATCGTCAGCCGCTCGATCTTCTCGCCCTTCCACCGGACAAGGCGGGCGGTGAAGGCCGTGCCGTCCTGCTCCATCTCGGCCGCGACCGACCAATATTCCTGGGGCGTGAAGGATTCGATCTCGCGCTCACGCTCGACCACCAGCCGCAGCGCGACCGATTGCACCCGGCCCGCCGACTTGGCACCGGGCAGCTTGCGCCACAGCACCGGCGACAGGGTGAAGCCCACCAGATAGTCGAGCGCCCGGCGCGCGCGATAGGCGTCGATCAGATCCTCGTCCAGCGCGCGCGGCTTGGCCATCGCGTCCAGCACCGCCGCCTTGGTGATCGCGTTGAACGTCACCCGGTCCACGATGGCCGGCAAGGCTTTCTTGGCACGCAGCACTTCTTGCACATGCCAACTGATCGCCTCCCCTTCGCGATCAGGGTCAGTCGCGAGGATGAGGCGCGTCGCCTTCTTGGCGGCATCGCTGATGGCCTTGAGCTGCTTGCCCTTGTCGCCATAATTTTCCCACGACATGGCAAAGCCGTCATCCGGGTCCACCGACCCGTCCTTCGCAGGCAGGTCGCGAATATGGCCATAGCTGGCGAGCACATGGAAATCCCCGCCCAGATATTTTTCGATAGTCTTCGCCTTGGCCGGCGATTCAACGATGACAAGCTGCATTTACGGCCCCGAACTTTGATGCCTCACACGTACGCGCGAGTCTGGAAGGCGATGACGGCGGGCGTCAAGCGGTGCGTGTGATTAGGGGAGATGTGGAACAAGCGCCAGCCCCAACCACTGCCGTCATGCAAGCGAAGGCTTGCACCGCAACCGAGAAAAACTGGAACATGGATGCTTTCATTTTGCCCCTTTCGTTTCGAGCGAAGTCGAGAAACCTGTGCGCAACATTTCTCGACTTCGCTCGAAACGAACGGAGGATGAGTGTCTAATGGGTGCCAACCTTCACCGCAAACTCACCCGTCCGCCCGCCAGCCGGTCCAGCCGCTCGGCCAGTTCCAGTTCCAGCAACACCGTCTGCACTACCGCCGGACTAAAGCCGCTCAGCCGGATCAGATCGTCGACCGGCGCGGGCGCATGGCTGAGCAGCGCGATCACCGCGTCGCGTTCGCCCGCCGAGACGTCGCTCGACACGGGTTCGCCCGCAAAGTCGAAACTGCCCTGCCGCACCATGCGCGGGTCGATCTGGCCGACAGCTTCCAGCACATCAGTCGCATTCTGGATCAGCGTCGCGCCGTCGCGGATCAATTGGTTGCACCCCTGCGCGCGCGGGTCGAGCGGGGAGCCGGGCACGGCCATCACCTCGCGCCCGGCTTCGCCCGCCAGCCGCGCGGTAATGAGCGAGCCGGACTTGGGCGCGGCCTCCACCACCACGGTCCCCAACGCCAGCCCGGCGATGATGCGATTGCGTGCCGGGAAATGCCGCGCCAGTGGCTGGGTGCCCGGCGGGTGCTCGGTCACGAGCAGGCCTTCGTCCGCGATCTGCGCCTGCAAGTCGCGATTTTCCGGCGGGAACACCACGTCCAATCCACAGGCGATGACGCCGATCGTGCCGCTGGCTACCGATCCCTGATGCGCGGCCGTGTCGATGCCGCGCGCCAGGCCCGACACGACAACCGCGCCGCGCTGCCCCAGATCCTGCGCCAACACCCGCGCGAACCGCACGGCCGCTGCTGACGCATTGCGCGCGCCGACCATCGCGATACATTGACCCTCGGCCAGCGCCGTATCGCCCCGAACGATCAACGCGGGCGGCGCGCCCTCCATCTGGTCGAGCAGCGCGGGGTAGTCCGCATCGCCCATCATCAGATAGCGGGCGCCCAAAGCCTGTGACGCCGCAATCTCCCGCTCCACCGCGCCCGCGTCCGCCACGCTGGCCTTGCCACCACCGCGCGCCGCGAGGTCAGGGATGGCGCGCAACGCCGCTCCGGCCGTGCCGAAGCGGGCGAGCAACTGCCGATAGCTGACCGGGCCGATCCGGGGCGATCGGATCAGCCGCAGCCGGTCGAACCGCTCCCCCTCGCTCATTCCTTGGCGGCCCCGATCTTAGGCTCCGTGCCCTGCATCAGCCGCCCGATATTGGCGCGATGCCGCCACAGCAGGATCAGCGTCAGCGCCAGCGTCACCGGCACCAGATCGATCCGCCCCATGAGCCACAAAGCGATCGGCGCGCTGACCGCTGCCGCCATACCGCCGACCGACGACCATTTCGTTCCGAACAGCGCAGCCAGCCACATCGCCGCAAAGATGCACCCGGCGGGCCAATGCAACGCGGTCACCACACCCATCATCGTCGCCACGCCCTTGCCCCCGGCAAAGCGCAGCCAGACCGGATAGCAATGGCCGATAAAGGCCATCGCGCCCGCCATCGGCCCGCCCCCCTCAATGAGCGCCGCGCCGATCAGCACCGCCACCGCGCCCTTGAGCAGATCCAGCAGCAAAGTCGCCGCCGCCAGCCCCTTGCGCCCAGTCCGCAGCACATTGGTCGCGCCGATATTGCCCGACCCGATCTGCCGCAAATCCCCGGCCCCGGTGAGGCGCGTCAGCACCAGGCCAAAGGGGATGGAACCAAGCAAATAGCCAAGGGCCAGCACGAAGAGCGGAAGCAGCCAGGGAAGTGTCATGATCTCGCCGATAGAAGGAAAGCGCGACCATAGCGTGACGAACGGAACGGGCAATGGGCAAGATACGGGCATTCCGATCCATCTTGTGATAGTTGGTTTGCCGTGATGCACGACCAGGAATTGAGCCGCATATTAGCCGACGACCCCTTCCGGTTGCATGCGCTGTCGCTCGTTCGGGCGCTCGACCTTGCGGATGGTTGGATTGGGGCCGGCTTCGTGCGCGACGCCATATGGGACCGATTGCATGGCCGCCCTGTCCAGCCGCCCATCGGCGACATCGACGTCCTTTGGTTTGATGCGGCCAAAGCTACGCCTGAAGTGGACAAAGGTCTTGAAGCCTCACTCGTCCATCATTCGCCGGACTCGATCTGGTCCGTAAAAAACCAGGCGCGTATGCATGATCGCAACGGAGATACACCCTATACCGATGTCGCAGATGCGATGCGGCACTGGCCAGAAACGGCTACGGCCGTGGCGGTGCGCCTGTCGCGAGCCGGGCGAATTGAAATCAATGCACCCCACGGCTTGGACGATCTATTTGCTCTGCGGCTGCAACCGACGCCGGATTTTGTGACGAGCAAGCGCGCGATCTTCGACGCACGGATTCGGAGCAAGCGGTGGCAGGAACGCTATCCCCTGCTCCTACCTCCGGTGCCCTCCCGCTAGTTGACACCCTCGCCCGATCCCGCGACATGGTCGCCATAATGACCGTCGCATCCTCCGCCCCGATCCTGTTTTTCGATTCCGGCGTCGGGGGATTGTCCATCCTCGCCCCTGCCCGCGCGCTGATACCAACGGCGCCGATCGTCTACGCCGCCGACAGCGCGGGCTTTCCCTATGGGACCAAGAGCGAGGCGGAGATTGCGGCGCGGGTGCCCGCGCTGCTGGGGCGGCTGGTGGAACGCTATCGGCCGCGCCTTGCCGTCATCGCCTGCAACACCGCGTCCACTATCGCGCTGCAGCATGTGCGCGCCGCGCTCGACATTCCGGTCGTCGGCACCGTCCCGGCGATAAAGCCTGCCGCGCTGGCGTCCAAAACCCGCGTGTTCGGGGTGCTGGGTACCGCCGCCACCGTGCGCCAGCCCTATGTCGATCGGCTCGCTGCCGAACATGGCGCGGACTGCATCATGCTGCGCCATGGCAGCGCGGCGCTGGTCGAACTCGCCGAGGCGAAACTGCGCGGCGAACCGCTCGATCCCGCGATTGCCCGCACCGCACTGGCAGGATTGGCCGAGCAGCCAGGCGGTGATCGGATGGATGTGGTGGCGCTCGCCTGCACCCATTTTCCGTTGGTGGAAGCCGAACTGGCGGCCGCCGCGCCTCGTCCGCTCACCTTCGTCCATGGCGGCGACGGCATTGCCCGGCGCATCGCTTTTCTGACGCAGGGCCAGTCCTGGCCCGACACGCCGCCGCCGGGCATAGCGGTATTCACGCGCGTCGATGACAAGGTCCGCGCCCTCGTCCCGGCGCTCGCCCGCTACGGTCTTTCCCGCCTGGAACAGCTATAATATAGGGGCTTGGACAAAAGGTCCGATATCACTGATCGGTATTTCCCCCTATGTCTGCGAGCGGTTAGCGCTGGTAATGCGCGCCATCTACCGGTAAACGCCGCACCCAGAGGATGCGGGCCATCAAGGGATAGGGCGAGCGTGAACTACAAGCATATCTTTGCGCAGGCGATCGACCGTCTTCATGAAGAAGGCCGGTATCGGGTGTTCATCGACATCCTCCGCAATCGCGGTTCCTACCCCAATGCGCGCTGTTTCCACGGCCATAACGGCCCCAAGCCGATCGCCGTCTGGTGCTCCAACGACTATCTCGCCATGGGCCAGCATCCCAAGGTGATCGCCGCGATGGAAGAGGCGCTGCACGATGTCGGCGCGGGTTCCGGCGGCACGCGCAATATCGGCGGCAACACCCATTATCATGTCGATCTGGAAGGTGAACTGGCCGACCTGCATGGCAAGGAAGCAGCGCTACTGTTCACCTCGGGCTATGTCTCGAACGAAGCGACGCTGGCGACGCTGGCGCGTCTGCTGCCCGGCTGCATCATCTTTTCCGACGAACTCAACCATGCCAGCATGATCGCGGGCATCCGCAATTCGGGCTGCGAAAAGCGCGTCTTCCGCCACAATGATGTCGAGCATCTGCGCGAATTGCTGGCCGCCGAAGACCCCGAAGCGCCCAAGCTGATCGCCTTTGAAAGCGTCTATTCGATGGACGGCGACGTAGCGCCGATCGCGGAAATCTGCGACCTGGCCGACGAATTCAACGCGCTCACCTATCTCGACGAAGTTCATGCCGTGGGCATGTATGGCGCGCGCGGTGGCGGCATTTCGGAACGCGACGATGTCGCGGATCGGCTGACCATCATAGAAGGGACGCTTGGCAAGGCGTTCGGCGTCATGGGCGGCTATATCGCCGCCGACCAGATGATCGTCGATGTGATCCGCAGCTATGCGCCCGGCTTCATCTTTACGACCTCGCTGTCGCCGGTGCTGGTCGCTGGCGTGCTGGCGAGCGTGCGCCACCTCAAGGCGTCGAGCGAAGAGCGCGAGGGCCAGCAGGCCGCCGCGTCCATGCTCAAGACGATGATGGCGGACGCTGGCCTGCCGGTCATGCCGTCGGTGACGCATATCGTCCCGCTGATGGTCGGCGATCCGGTCAAGGCCAAGCGGATCAGCGACATCCTGCTCGCCGAATATGGTGCCTATGTGCAGCCCATCAATTACCCCACCGTTCCGCGCGGCACCGAGCGGCTGCGCTTCACGCCCGGCCCGGCGCACACCGAAGCGATGATGCGCGACCTGGTGAGCGCGCTGGTCGAGATTTGGGATCGACTGGATTTGGAGAAGGCGGCGCGGCGCGCGGCTTGACTCTATCCTTCTCCCTTGAGGGAGAAGGATACGAAGCCTTTCCGAACGCAGTGAGGTTAGGCGTAGTTGGATGAGGGTACGCGCGCTATCGCATCGTCGTACACCCTCACCACTGCGACTAGGGCAGCAAGCTGCCAAGTCTCGTTACCTCTCCCTGCAGGGAGAGGTCGTATTAGCCCAGCGCCACACCACCCCGTAGCGCATAACCGCGATAAAGCGGCCTTATGCTGGCTTCACCGCCCACATCGCCAGCCACTTTCTCGATCGCCGCTCCCAGCACCTGGCGCGGCGTCACATGAAACTGCGCCAGCCAGCCGAACAACGCCCGCCGCCACACGCCCGGCCAGCCCTCCTGCTGGCCGAAATCGACGACTTCCAGCCGCCCACCCGGCGCGACGCAGCGCGCCGCCTGGGCCAGCGCCGCTTCCCATTCGGGGATCATCGACAGGGCATAGCTGATGAACACCCGGTCGAAGGTCGCACGACCGAATAGCGCCATCGGATCGAAATCGACCGCATCGCCCCGCGCCAGGCGCACGCAGCGCGCCATGCCGACCCGTTCGACCGATATCTGCGCCGTGTCGAGCATCGCCTGCGAAATATCGACGCCGTACAGCCGAGCATGGGGCCAGACCTTGCCTACTGCGATCAGGTTGCGCCCGGTGCCGCAGCCAATTTCCAGCACGCTGCCGCCCGGTGGCGGTGCCAAATCCGCAATCAGGCCATCACGCCCCAGCAGATAATATTTGCGGGTAATGTCATAGATATGACGCTGCCAACGATAGGTGCCGTCCATCAATCGCCCATGGTCGCTCACAGCGCGTCCTTCAGCACATAGAGATGGACACCGCCATAAATGGCCGAACGATCGCGCGCGGTATAATCAAGCGACGCTTCGGCCCGATAGTCCCAGCGGTTCAGCACCGCGTCCACGACCCGGCCCGGCAGGATGCTGGGTTCACCCGCCGTGCGGAACAGCACTCTTGCGCCGGGCCTGGCCGTCCGCGTGATCTGTGCCCACAGCGCATTGAGTTGCTCGTCATCCATCCAGTCCTGTGCATCGAGCAGGATGTAGCGATCCGCCGAGGCATCGGGCTGTTCGCGCAGGAAGTCGGTGAAGTTGGCATGACGCACATCGACACGATCCGCCCGCGACCGGACGGCGTCATGATTGGCGGCTTGCAGATAGGGCGGCAATGGGCCCTCGCCCCCCGCATAGCCGCGGCCGAACGCCTGCACCGCGAAATAATTATCCTTAAGGTCGAAGTCGCAGGCGAGCTTCTCCAGCCGGGCCTTCAGCACCACGTCCATGCGCGCGTTACCGGCCAGCGCCTCGAACTGCGCGGGCGGGATGCCCAGGCCAAAGAGCGAGGCCGGCTGGCTGGTGAGCCAGCGGACAAAGGCGCGGTCGAAGATCGGCGCAACCTCCCGCTCGAAAATCTCGCGCTGTTCGGCGCGCGACGTTGCCGCCAGCATCCGCCGCAAATCCACGCCATGCACCCGCGCCAGCAGATGCGCCGCACCGATGAAGCGACCCAAAAGCCCATGTTTGTAGATGCCGCGCGCAAATCCGCCGATCCGTCGCCGCCCGATCAGGTCGCGCCCTTCCCAATAGCGCCGTGTCGCTTCATCGAGGTGCGGCGCGACGATGTCGCGATAGGCGGCGATATTCTCCTTGCTGTCCGCCTGCGCGAAGAAGCGGTGGAAGGCGGCATGGTCGGGCAAGGTCCGTGCCGCCATCAACTTCAACTCGTTGAGCGCAATATGCGCGGTGTTCAGATCGACCGCGGTAATCTTGGCCGGATCAGCGGTCAGGTAAGACAGCACGTTGCAGCCCCCCGACGCGATCGTCACGACATGGCTGTCAGGCGTGATCGCCAGCGCTTCCATGTCGACGGCGGGGTCTTCCCAAATCTGGGCATAGACAAGGCCGCGGAAGGCGAAGGTGAAAGCGCGCTCCAGCAGCCCCTGTTTGGACAGATGCCGGTGGCGATGCACCGCGCGCGTGACGTTCTGATGTGCCGGTGCCGCCATGTTCAAGCCTCCTCGCAGTCGGGTCGTGGGCGGCGCATAGGGCAGATGCGTGTCGTGGCCGTGACGATAGCGTTACGTCCTTGTGACCAGCTTGCGGAACCGCTGGCGCGCTCACATCTTCTGGAGGGAATGGCCCATTGGATCGAACCCCACCCCACCGGCATCTATGTCCGCCCCGCCGATGCCTGGATCGACCCGTCGATGCCACGCGAGCGGGCGTTGGTGACGCATGGCCATGCCGATCATGCGCGCGGCGGGCACGGCCATGTTTGGGCCACGCGCGAAACGCTGGCCATCATGGGGCTGCGCTATGGCACGGCATCGGGCACGCCGGTCGGCTATGGCGAGGAAATCCGGCTGGGCGGCGTCACCATCCGCTATGTCCCTGCGGGTCATGTGCTGGGATCGGCGCAGATCGTGCTGACCCATGCGGGCGAGCGCGTCGTCGTGACCGGCGATTACAAGCGCCGCCCGGACCCGACCTGCCCACCCTTCGAGCCGGTGCCTTGCGACATTTTCGTCACCGAAGCGACCTTCGGCCTGCCCGTCTTTCGCCATCCCGACACGGGTAGCGAGATCGACCGGCTGCTCGCTGCGCTCCACGCCAATCCTGATCGCTCTGTTCTTGTCGGCGCTTATGCGCTGGGTAAGGCGCAACGGGTCATCTGCGAACTGCGCGCGCGCGGGCACAGCGACCCCATCTATCTTCACGGCGCGATGGAGCGCATGTGCGCGCTCTACGCCGAACTCGGCGTCGAGATGGGCGACCTGCGCCCCGCCACGGGCGTCGCGGCCAAGGATATGCGCGGCGCTATCGTCGTCGCCCCGCCTTCTGCGCTTAACGACCGCTGGAGCCGCCGCCTGCCCGACCCGATCACTGCCATGGCGTCCGGCTGGATGCGCGTGCGCCAACGGGCGCGGCAGAAGAATGTCGAACTGCCGCTGATCCTGTCCGACCATGCTGACTGGGACGAATTGACCGACACCATCCGCGAGGTCGCCCCCACCGAAACCTGGATCACCCATGGCCGCGAGGAAGCGCTGCTCCACTGGTGCATGACCCACCAGATCCGCGCGCGTGCGCTGGCGCTGGTCGGGCGCGATGACGAGGAGGAGGAAGGGTGAACCAAATATCCCCCCACCCGTTCGGTTCGAGCTTGTCGAGAACTGCTCCTGCCCTGTTCTCGACAAGCTCGAACCGAACGGAGGTGGGATCATGAGACCCTTCTCCCAACTGCTTGACGCCCTCGTCTACACTCGCTCGCGCAACGGCAAGCTGGCGCTGATCGCGGCATACCTCCGCGCCGCGCCAGACCCGGATCGGGGCTGGGCGCTCGCCGCGCTGACCGGCAATCTCGACCTCAAGGCCGTCAAATCCTCCGCCATAAGCGAGATGATCCGCGCCCGCGTCGATCCTGTCCTCTACGAAATGAGCCGCGATTATGTCGGCGATCTTGCCGAGACCGTCGCCTTGCTCTGGCCCCCGCCACCCAATGAACCACCCGACCTGGACGATGGCACGCTGACGCTGGCTACCGTGGTCGATCGCCTGCACGCCACCATCCGCGCCGCCGCGCCCGACGTTCTGGCGCAGATGATAAACCATCTCGACGCATCGGGCCGCTTCGCCTTGCTCAAACTCGCCACCGGGGGCCTCCGCGTCGGCATCTCCGCCCGCCTCGCCAAGATGGGTTTCGCGCAGGCGTTCGTCCTGGATGTCGATGATGTCGAACAGGTCTGGCATTCCCTGACCCCGCCCTACGCCGAATTGTTCGACTGGGCGGAAGGCCGCACCGAACGACCCGACCCATCGGGCACCCCCTTCTTCCGCCCCTTCATGCTCGCCCATCCGCTCGAAGCCGACAGCGTCGACCTCAGCGACTATGTCGCCGAATGGAAATGGGACGGCATCCGCATCCAGATCGTCGGCACGGGCAGCGAGACCCGCCTCTACAGTCGGGCAGGCGACGATATTTCCGCCAGCTTTCCCGAAATCGCCGCTGCTTTCACTGGCCATGCCGTGCTGGATGGCGAGTTACTGGTGCGCGGCGAGTTTCAGGGTGGCGAGGCAGCGAGTTTCAACGCCCTGCAACAACGGCTCGGCCGCAAGGTCGTCAGCGCCAGGATGCAGGCCGACTATCCCGCTTTCGTCCGCCTCTACGACCTGTTGCTCGACGGCGACGAGGATTTGCGCGCCCTCTCCTGGACCGACCGCCGCGCCCGGCTCGAAGCCTATATGCCGCAACTCGACGCCACGCGCTTCGATCTGTCCGCCGTCATCAACGCCGCCGATTTCGACGCGCTGGCCGATATTCGCGCCGGTGCCCGCGACGCCGCGATCGAAGGCGTGATGCTCAAGCGCCGTGACAGCCCCTATGTCGCCGGGCGCAAGGCGGCGCTCTGGTATAAGTGGAAGCGCGATCCCCTGACCGCCGATTGCGTCATGATGTACGCCCAGCGCGGCCACGGCAAACGCTCGTCCTTCTATTCCGACTATACGTTCGGCTGCTGGACGGCGGACGGCGAACTGCATCCGGTCGGCAAGGCCTATAGCGGCTTCACCGACGAGGAACTCAAGATGCTCGACCGTTTCGTCCGCCAGAATACGGTGGCGCGCTTCGGCCCGGTGCGGGAAGTCGAAAAGTCGCTGGTACTGGAAGTCGCGTTCGACAGCATCCACGACAGCAAGCGTCACAAATCCGGCCTCGCCATGCGCTTCCCCCGCATTGCCCGGATCCGGCGCGACAAGCCAGCGGCAGAGGCCGATACCGTGGAGGGATTGAAAAAACTGGTGCGCTGAGCCTGCTCCACCAACACAAACGGGCCAGTGACGGGGATGTCCCGCCACTGGCCCGCCGTCCTTCATGTCACCTGACAGGGATCAGGGCATCAATACCGTATCGATGACATGAATGACGCCGTTGGACTGGTTGACGTCGGCGATGGTCACCTTGGACGTGCCGCCCTTGGCATCCTGCAGATAGACGGCATCGCCATCCTTCCACGCGGTCAGCGGCTGACCCTCGACCGTCGTCAGGGTCGCCTTGCCACCGGCGGCCTGCGCGGCCGCGATGATGTCGGCGGCATTCATCTTGCCCGCGACGACATGATAGGTCAGTATCTTCGTCAGCGTCGCCTTATTCTCTGGCTTCACCAGCGTATCGACCGTACCGGCAGGCAGCTTGGCAAAGGCGGCGTTGGTTGGCGCGAACACGGTGAACGGCCCGGCGCTCTTGAGCGTATCGACAAGGCCAGCCGCCTTGACGGCAGCGACCAGCGTGGTGTGATCCTTCGAATTGACGGCGTTATCGACGATATCCTTGGTCGGATACATGGCCGCGCCGCCCACCATTGGGTTCTTTTCCATATGATGATTGGCCAGGGCCGCGCCGCTGACGGACAACAGGGTCGCGGCCAGCGCGAGCGAGACGTTCGAGAATTTCATGGGCTTACTTCCTCTTCCACGCATCGGCTTGATAGAGATGCGATGCTGTTACGTATGCGGACTGGAGAAGGTTGCGCGACTGCCCCTTAAGGCATGTGCTGGGCGCTCACCCCAAGCATCTGACTTTGCGCTGTCACGCCAAGCCCCTATATGACCCTTTTAGCGCGCATGCCGCGTACAGGATATGGAGACGAGATTGAGCAAGGTTCTGGTCATCGGCGCAGGCGGCGTCGGGTCTGTCGCAGTTCACAAGATGGCGATGAACCCCGATATTTTCTCGCACATCACGCTGGCCAGCCGCCGCATCGTGAGTTGCGAGAAGGTCGCCGAATCGGTTCTGGCCCGCACCGGCGTTACCATCGACGTGGCGCAGGTCGATGCCGATGATGTCGCGGCCACCATCGCGCTGATTGAGAAGGTTCAGCCCAAGCTGGTCGTCAACCTGGCGCTGCCCTATCAGGACCTCAACATAATGGATGCGTGCCTCGCGACCAAGACCGACTATCTCGACACCGCCAATTACGAACCGCGCGACACGCCCAAGTTCGAATATGGCTGGCAGTGGGCTTATCAGGATCGCTTCAAGGAAGCGGGCATCATGGCGCTGCTGGGTTCGGGATTCGACCCCGGCGTGACCAGCGTCTTCGCCAGCTACATCAAGAAGCATCTGCTCGACACAATCGACACGCTCGACATTCTCGATTGCAATGGCGGCGACCATGGCCAGCATTTCGCGACCAACTTCAACCCGGAAATCAACATCCGCGAAGTGACCGCGCCCTCGCGTCACTGGGAAGCGGGCCAATGGGTCGAAGGCCCGGCGCTCAGCCACAAGCAGACGTTCGATTTTGATCAGGTCGGCGAGAAGAATATGTACCTCATGTATCATGAGGAGCTGGAAAGCCTCGCCAAATTTTATCCCGAAATCAAACGTATCCGTTTCTGGATGACGTTCGGCGATGCCTATTTGAAGCATCTCGAAGTGCTGCAGAATGTCGGCATGACCCGCATCGACCCGGTGATCTATGAGGGCAAGGAGATCATCCCGCTGCAGTTCCTCAAGGCCGTGCTGCCCGAACCGTCGAGCCTGGGTTCCACCACCAAGGGCAAGACCAATATCGGCGACATCGCGACCGGCGTGAAGGATGGCGAGGCCAAGACCGTCTATCTCTATCAGGTCTGCGATCATGAGGATGCCTATGCCGAAACCGGCAACCAGGCCGTGAGCTACACCACCGGCGTTCCCGCGATGATCGGCGCCGCCATGATGCTGACGGGCGCGTGGAAGGGTGAAGGCGTGTTCAACATCGAACAGTTCGATCCCGATCCGTTCATGGACATGCTCAACAAACATGGCCTGCCTTGGCAAGTGAAGGAACTGGACACTCCGCTCAACTTTTAAACCCCATAGATCGTCATTGCGAGCGCAGAAGCAATCCAGTGGCGCTCCCTTGGATTGCTTCGCTACGCTCGCAATGACGGAATATTAGCCCATGGAAACCAAAGCCGGCGATCCCGCCGCCTTCGCGCATTTCGACTTGTATCGCGTCCCCTCGCCCGCCTTTGTGGTGGATGAGGCCGCGATCCGGCGCAACCTGGCGATCCTTGCCGATGTCCGCGACCGCGCGGGCATCAAGGTGTTGGGCGCGCTCAAGGCTTTTTCCATGTGGTCGCTGGGCAGCGTGGTGGGCGAATATCTCGACGGCATCTGCGCATCGGGTCTGTACGAAGCGCGCCTTGGCCGCGAGGAGTATAAGGGCGAGGTCGCAACCTATTGCGCGGCCTACAAGCCCGACGACCTGGCCGAAATCCTGAAAATCTCAGACCATGTCATCTTCAACAGCCCCGGCCAGATCGCCCGCTTCAAGCCCCAGATCGACGCCGCCCGCGCCGCCGGGCATGATTTCGACATCGGCCTGCGCATCAACCCGCAAAACCCGGAGGGCGAGGTCGCCAAATATGACCCGTCACAGCCGCACAGCCGCCTGGGCTTTCCCGTCAGCCAACTCACGTCCGATCATCTGGTCGGCGTCGACGGCATCCACTTCCATAATCTGTGCGAACAGGATTTGGCACCGCTCGAACGCACTTGGGCGGCGGTCGAGCCGCATATCCTGCCGCATCTTTCGACCCTCAAATGGCTGAACTTCGGCGGCGGTCACCACATCACCCGCGCCGATTATCAGCGCGACGATCTCGTCGCCTTTCTTAAGGGCGTGAAGGCCAAGACTGGCCTCACCCTCTATCTGGAACCGGGCGAAGCGATGGCGCTCGACGCGGGCATATTGGTCGGCGAGATTCTCGATGTCATCGACAATGGCATGCCCGTCGCCATCACCGACATCTCCGCCACCTGCCATATGCCCGACGTGATCGAGGCGCCCTATCGCCCCGCGATGCTGCACGAGCCGAGCGAAGGCCCGCTGGTCCGACTCGGTGGCCCTTCCTGCCTTGCTGGCGACATTATCGGCGATTATCGAATCCCCGGCGGCGCTGAACCCGGCGCGCGGATCGCCTTCCTTGACCAGGCCCATTATTCGATGGTCAAGACCAATAGCTTCAACGGTGTGCCCCTGCCCGCCATCTGGCTGTGGAACTCATCCACCGACGATCTCCGCGAAATTCGGGCCTTTTCCTATCAGGACTTCAAGGCCCGCCTCTCCTGACGCACGGTTCGTGCGACCTTGCGCAACAAAATTTTCATATGCGCTTTACAGGGGGGACCCCTCCGCATATAGCGGCCGTCCGCTGCCCCATGGGACTTCCACCGCAAGGCAGCTTCTTTCACCTTGACTACACTGGAGGTCCCTTGAATTGCACAAGCATCCTAGCGCGCTGGGGGTAGCGACCACCCTCACACCGGCAGCCCCGGTAACGCTGATTCGTCCCCAGGCCGCGGCCAGGGCAGCCCGATTCTTCGTCGAGAAGTTTCCGGGGCGCTCGCTCTATGCGGTCAAGGCGAACCCCTCGCCCGATTTGCTTCGGACGCTGTGGGATAGCGGTATCTCGCACTATGACGTCGCTTCCATTGCGGAAGTGCGCCTGGTCGCGCAAACGCTGCCGGACGCGAAGCTATGCTTCATGCATCCGGTCAAGGCTGAAGAAGCCATTGCCGAAGCCTATGCCGTTCATGGCGTGCGCACCTTCTCGCTCGACACGATCGACGAGCTGGAAAAGATCATGCGCGCCACCAATGACGCGACCGATCTGGAACTGTGCGTCCGTCTGCGCGTGTCGTCCGAGCATAGCGAATTGTCCCTCGCGTCGAAATTCGGCGCGGAACTGGGCGAAACCCGCGATCTGCTGATGGCTACCCGCCAGGCCGCCGATGCTCTGGGCATCTGCTTCCACGTCGGCAGCCAGGCGATGAGCCCGCAGGCCTATAGCGACGCGATCGAGCGTGTCCGTGCGGCGATCGTCGATGCGGCGGTCACGGTCGACATCATTGATGTCGGCGGCGGCTTCCCGTCCATCTATCCCGGCATGGAACCGGTCGCGCTCGAAAATTATTTCGACGCGATCCACCGTGGGTTTGAAAGCCTGCCGGTCAGCTACTCGTCGGAACTGTGGTGCGAACCCGGCCGGGCCTTGTCCGCCGAATATAGCTCCATCATCGTGCGGGTAGAGCGCCGTCGCGGCACCGAACTCTACATCAACGACGGTGCCTATGGCGCGTTGTTCGATGCGGCGCATATCGGCTGGCGCTTCCCCGTCGCGCTGTTGCGCGAAGAGGATAGCATGGCGGAGCAGACCGGCTTCTCCTTCTACGGCCCGACCTGCGACGATATGGACCATATGGTCGGTCCGTTCATGCTGCCCGCCGATGTCGGCGTCGGCGACTATATCGAGATCGGCATGCTGGGTGCCTATGGCGCGGCGATGCGGACCGGCTTCAACGGCTTCACATCGGAAGCGACGATCGAAGTAGAGGATGCGCCGATGGCCAGCCTCTATGCCGAAGCCGTACCCGCCCGCCGTCGCGCAACCGTCATCAAGCTGGGCTAAACCGACCGCGGTTTCCCTGCTGGAGAGGATGCCAGTCCCTCGCCGCTCCCCCTGCGGCGAGGGACTTTTTTTACCGGCGGAAGATGCCGACCATCTCGACATGGGTGGACCAGCGGAATTGCCCGACCGGGCGGACGCTCTCCAGGCGATAGCCGCCCGCAACCAGATGCACCGCGTCGCGCGCGAAACTCGCCGGATTGCAGGAGACATAGGCGATTACCGGCACGGCCGAGGCCGCCAGTTGCATCACCTGCTCCCGCGCACCCGCGCGCGGCGGGTCCAGCACGATAGCGGCAAAACGGTTGAGTTCCTCCGGCGTCAGCGGACGTCGGAACAGATCGCGATGATCGGCCACCATCCGCCGCTGCGCTCGTTGCCCCGCCAGTTTGAGCGCCAGCACCACATCGCGCGCGCCCTCAGCCGCGTAGACAGGCCGCGCCGCGCCGAGCGCCAATGCAAAGGTGCCAAGGCCGGTGAACAGGTCGGCAATCGCCCCCGTCTCCGGCATCGCATCGCGCACTGCCGCGACCAAGGCGGCTTCGCCATCGGGCGTCGCCTGCAGGAAGGAGAAAGCCGGAAAGCCGACCGCCGCGCCACCGAATGTCACGGTCGCCGCTTCGGGTTCCCAGCGCGTTTGCGGCCCGTCGCCTTCGTCGATCGTCAGCCGGGCAAGCCCATGCGTCCGCGCAAAATCGCCAAGCCCTTCGTCCGCCGCCAGTCCCTCGACCCGCACCCCTTCGAGCAGCAGGTCGACACCCTGGTCGATCAACGACATGCGGACATGCGCGGCGCGCTTGTCGGGCAGGATCACCGCCAGCAAATCGCGCAACGGTGCCAGCAAAGCGAACAGGCGCGGATCAAGAACCGAGCACATGGTCAGGTCAATCAGCGTGTGACTGCCCGCCTCGGCAAAGCCGGTCGTGATCTTGCGCCCTGATCGCGCCGCCCGCAGTGACGCGCGCCGCCGCGTCATCGGCGGCGACAAATGGGCGGGCAACACGGTCTGCGCCGTCACCCCCTGTCCGGCGAGCGCCCCGACCACCCGCCCGGTCACGAAATCGGACAGGCTGGCATCATCGAGATGCTGTAGCTCGCAACCGCCACAGGCCGGAAAATGGACGCAGGGCGGCGCGACATGATGGGGGCCGCGCTCAACCGTGCCATCAGGCAAGAGCCGGTCGCCCGGTGCGGTCAGCGCCGCATGGCGGCCATCGGCGGTGATGCCATCGCCCTTTGCGGCGATACGAATGATGATGTCTGGGTCGCTGTCTGTCACAATCGCGCGGCGATAGCCGCTGGCAGCGCATCAGGCAAATCATCGGCCACGAACGCCGCGCCCGACCGCCGCGCGGCATCACCATGCAGCCACACCGCCTCGCTCGCGGCGCGAAACGGATCGCCCGTCACCGCCAGCCGCCCGGCGACCAGCCCTGCCAGCACATCGCCGGTTCCGGCCGTCGACAGCCAACTCGAAGCCCCCGCCGCCACGGCCACCCGCCCGTCCGGCCCAGCAATCACGCTGTCCGCGCCCTTGTAGATCACCACCGCGCCGCTTTGCGCAGCCGCCGCCCGCGCGCGATCGATCTTGCTGCCGGGCAGGTCGCCGAACAGCCGTCGAAACTCGCCTTCATGCGGCGTCAGGACCGCGCCGCGCGGAATCGCATCGACCGCCAACAGCGTCAGCGCATCGGCATCCAGCACCAGCCGATGGCTGGCCGCCACCGCTGCCGCCAGCCGGTCGCGCGCACCCGGATCGCGTCCCAGCCCCGGCCCGACCAGCACGACCGCGATTCGCTCATCATCCAGCGCTTTCGCTACGTCCGCCGCCGTCTGCGCCTGTTGATGAATGATGGCATCCGGCCCGGTCACCGTCTCGTCCATGGCGAACAGCCGAACCATGCCAGCGCCCGACACGGCCGCCGATCGCGCGGCCAGCCGCGCAGCACCGGGCATAGATCCACCGACCACCGCCACAAGGCCGCGTGTATATTTATGCGCATCCGGACTCGGCGCCATGAGGCTGGGCGGCTCCAGCCGGTGAACCTGATCCGGCGCCGCAATGCCAATCGGCGCTGAGATTAGCCGATCGAAGCAAGCCGCTGCCGGGTAGAGAAGATGCGCGGGCTTAAGTGCCCCCAGCGCGATGCAAACCCCAAAGCGCGGCACCGCGGACAGCAGCGCGCCGCTATCGGTTTCCACCCCGCTCGGCAGGTCGATGGCATGGCTATGGCTCGCCGCCTGGGTCAGTTCGCCCAATCGTGCGGCAACCGCCGCATCCAGCCCCCGCGAGAGACCCGTGCCGAACAGCGCGTCCACGACCTGCGTCGCAGGCGCGGCCGTCGCCAGATCCTCGACTGGCCCGCCCCATTCGGCGCGGGCGCGCTGGCTCGACGGCGTGCGGCTCTCGCCCAGCGCCGCCACCCGCACCGGCACGCCCCGTTCGCGCAGCAACCGCGCGATCACATAGCCATCGCCGCCATTATTGCCCGGCCCGCACAGCAGCAGCGTGTCGCGCAGCCCGCCGGCCCGCCAGATGATCTCGGCCGCCGCCGCGCCCGCCCGCTCCATCAGCGCGTAGGGCAGGACACCCGACGCAAACACCGCCTGCTCCGCCGCCCGCATCTGCGCAGCAGTCAGGATCGGCGTGCCCGTCATCGGGGAGCGGAACCCGCCACCTGAACCGACATGCGGTAACGATCGCCACCGATACGGATCTCGATCTGATCCTTGCCGATCAACTGGAGCCTGGCCTCTTCCGCTCCATCAGCGGCTTCCAGACCCCGGCCATCGTCCAGCACCGTGAAGCGACGAAAGCCGCCATCGGGATGCCGGATCGTCATCATGTTCCCCGCCCGCTCGATCACGCAATCTCGTGCCCAGGCCGCATCAGGCCCGATCGCACATTCCGCCATGCCGTCATCAACGCGCGCGTCTGGCCCATTGCCCAATACAGAGGGATCGCCCCCACAGGCCGCAAGGTTCAGCAACACCCCCCAATAGCCATATCGCCTCATGTCAGCGCACTCCGGCAAGCCAGCACGACTGGTCCCAGCAGATTGGCAAAACGCCTTTGCCCCGCCGCGTCGCCGACCAGATCCTGCCGCATCTCAATGCCCAGATAGGGGATGCCATTAGCCTCGGCATGGCGGTTCATCGTCGCATTGAGCAGCTTGCCCGAATAGGGTTGTTGGTCACCGACGATCAACCCTGCCCCCTCCAGCAGGGGAATGGCGATCCGCGCCGCGCGATCATCCTCGCCATAGAGGATGCCGATCTCCCAAGGCCGCTGCTGGCCAGGATCGCTCGCCAACCGGGGCGTAAAACTGTGGACGGACAGGATGAAGGGCGAGGCCATCGCAGCCAGTCGTCGTTCGATCGCATGATGATAGGGATTATAAAAGCGCCGCATCCGGTCGCCCAAATCCGCATCGCGATTGCCCGATATGGCGTGGCCATCGCTCATCACCGGCAGCAGGCCCGGCGCATCCTCTTCTCGGTTGAGGTCAATCACCAACCGCGAGACGCCGCCCAATATCGCCGTGCCCCCCAATTGCGCGGCAAGCAGGCGACTGACCGTCGCCACGCCAATGTCGATCGCGATATGATTGCCAAGCAGCGCCGGGTCGATGCCAAGGTCGATATCCTCCGGCACATGCGCCGACGCATGATCGGCAACGATCAACAGGTCCAGCCCACCCGCTTCGATCAGGGTAAAGGCCTCGCTCATGCCGCGCCGATCCGTGTTTCCATCACCCACCAATCGGGATGGGCGATACGCACCACCATCGCCGCGTCGGCCAAAGCGGCATCATCCTCGAACAGCGCAAAGCAGGTCGCCCCAGACCCCGACATGCGGGCAAGCACCAGCCCCGGTTGCGCGTTGAGACAAGCCAGCACTTCTGCAATCACCGGAGCCACCACAATAGCCGGTGATTCCAGATCATTGCGGCCCGAATCTATCAGCGCATCCAGACTCCCGGCATCCAAAGGCCCACGATTCTGCCTGTCCCACCCGGCAAAAACCTGCCCCGTCGGCACGGCCACGCCCGGATTGACCAGCAGCATCGCCATGCCCGCCAGTCCCTCAACGTCATGCCGAGCAAGCCCCTCGCCCCGTCCCGTGACCAATTGCGTCACGCTGGCGATGCACGCGGGCACGTCCGACCCCAGATCCAAGGCCAGCGCCGCCAATTCGCCATCGTCGATCCGCACATCCCATAGCCGCACCAGCAGGCGCAGGGTCGCGGCGGCATCGGCCGATCCGCCGCCAATCCCCGACGCCACTGGCAAGACCTTGGTCAGGCGGATCGTCGCCCCCCGCTGTTCGCCGAGATAGGATTGCAACGCCCGCGCCGCCTTTACCACCAGATTGCCCGGCCCCGCGTCCAGCGCACTGCCGAACGGCCCGTCGATCACCAGGTCGATCGCGCCATCATCGGTCGCCCAGCCGATCAGCCGATCACCATGCTCGGCAAAGACGAACAGGCTTTCGAGCGCATGATAGCCATCGTCCCGCCGCGCCCGCACATGCAGCGCGACATTGACCTTGGCACAGGCGGTTTCGATGAAGCTATCGGCCTCCAACTCCGCGTCACGGTGCGGCATATTCGGGCTTCAATCCTTCCTTGGCCTTGGCGGCGATCCGTGCGGCGACATCGCCTTCGGCATAAACCGATGCCGCTGCCCAGGCATAGCGCGCCTCATAGCGGCGGCCGGCGGTCCAGAGCGCATCGCCCAGATGCTCGTTGATCGTCACATCCGATGGCGCGCCCGCCGCAGCCCGTTCCAGCACCGGCACGGCGGCTTTGACATTGCCGGTCACATAATGCGCCCAACCCAGCGAATCGGTAATGGAAGGGTCCTGCGGCTTGAGCGCGCTTGCCTTTTTGAGAAGATCGAGCGCCGCCTCCACATTCTGTCGCCGCTCGATCTGCGCATAGCCCAGATAATTGAGGATCACCGGCTCATTGGGTGCCAGGGCAGCGGCGCGTTCCAGCACGGTACGCGCTTCTTCCCAGCGCTTGCCCTGCTCCAGCGCACTGCCTTCGAACAACAGCAGCGACCAGGGCGGATCGGCATCGCCAAACCGCGCCTGCGCCGCGCGAAAAGCAGCCGCTGCGCCATCGAAATCCCGTCTTTCCGCGAGCAGGCGGCCGAGGCGGACGTGTCGCTCCGGCTCCGCGTCAGGCTCGGCGGCCAAGGTGCGAGCCAGCGCCAGCGCCGCATCCATCTGCCCGTCCGCCGCCAGGGCATCGACCCTTTCGGCCTGCGCGATCGCGCTGTACCAACCGACCGGCACCTTGTCCGTCTCGGCAAGCGCCGCCGCCGCGAAGCCAGCCACCGTCAGCAGCCGGGCCGCCACGATCCGATGTTCAGGCGATCCGGGGTCAGCGAAGGTCGCGATCCGTGCCAGCCGCAGCGCCAGCCCCACACCGTCCCGGTCCGAGCCGATATCCGTCGCCAACCGCGCCAACAACCGCGCATAGCCCTGCGCTGGTGTCAGTGGCGATGCCTTGACCCTGCGCCGGGCGATATCGGTTCGCGCCCGCGCAAAATGCGCGTCATCCGGCGGCAGCAGCAAAAGAGCCTCCGCCTTGGCCCTGCGCGCCGCCAATTGTGTTGCGAAAGACAGACGCAGTAACGCATCGGCAGGTCTGATCGCAATTGCGCGACGCAATGGCGCAATGGCGCCCTCTATGTCGCCTTCGTTGAGCGCCAGCAGCGCCTGATGCTCGTCGACATAGCGCTGCGCCAATGCGGCAAAACGGTCTTGGGGGTCGATCGCGAGTGCTATCTTTTGCCCCTCGCCCGCAGCGATCCAGCTCCGCAAAATGGGACCGATAAAGGCGAAATTGCCTTCCTGTTCCATCCGATCGACGAGAGTGTTGGCAGCAATCCAGTTGCGCTGCTCCAGCGCTTCACCGATCCGCAGCAAAGTGCCGTCTCGCGGCAATAGGCCTGCCTGATCCAGCAAAGCCGCTGATCGCAGCGCCAGCGCCTTGTCCCCGCTCTCCAGCGCCTGAACATAGGCACGCTGGGCGATTTCCACCCGATCGGGATCACGCGCCAACGCTTCGCCATAATGGGTAACGGCCAAGCCCAGCGCGCCATCGCTGTCCGCCAATCGCGCCTGCGCATAGGTGTGCAACGCGCTGCGCGGATCGACCGATGCCCCGGCGGCAGCCGGGGCGATCAGCGCGAGAGAGAGGATCAGGCGCTTACATATTGGGATAATTCGGTCCTCCGCCGCCTTCGGGTACAACCCAATTGATATTCTGGGTTGGGTCTTTGATATCGCACGTCTTGCAATGGACGCAATTCTGCGCGTTGATCTGGAAGCGGGGATTACCCTCTTCCTGACCCACCACTTCATAGACGCCCGCCGGACAATAACGCTGCGCCGGCTCGTCATAAAGGGGCAGATTATAGCTGATCGGGATCGCCGGGTCCTTCAACTGCAGATGAACCGGCTGGTCTTCCTCATGATTGGTGTTCGACAGGAACACCGAGGACAGGCGATCGAAGCTGATGACGCCATCGGGCTTGGGATAGGCGATCTTGGCGCAAGCGTCCTTGTGCCAGATCTTCTCATTATCGGGCTTGTGCTTCATCGTGAAGGGAAGCCCGATCTTGAGCGTCCGCATCCACATGTCGATACCCGCCAGCAGCGTGCCGATCGTGCCGCCAAACTTGGACAGCAGCGGTTCGGCATTCTTGACCAGCTTCAATTCGTCAGCGATCCAACTCGACCGCACGGCCGCGTCATAGTCGGCCAGGCTGTCGCTCGTCCGGCCCGCCTGCACGGCGGCAAAGGCCGCTTCGGCCGCCAGCATGCCCGACTTCATCGCCGTATGCGTGCCCTTGATGCGGGGCACGTTCACAAAGCCAGCCGAACAGCCGATCAGCGCGCCGCCGGGGAAGTCGAGCTTGGGCACCGATTGCCAGCCACCTTCGTTGATCGCCCGCGCGCCATAGGACACACGACGACCGCCTTCGAGGAACTTGCGGATTTCGGGATGCTGCTTCCAGCGCTGAAATTCCTCAAACGGGTAGAGATGCGGGTTGCGGTAACCCAGCCCCACGACGAAGCCCAATGCCACCTGGCCATTGGCCTGATGATAAAGGAACCCGCCGCCATAGGCATCGGTCAGCGGCCAGCCCTGGCTGTGAATCACCAGACCGGGCTGATGCAGCGCCGGATCAATGTCCCACAATTCCTTCATGCCCAGGCCATAGACCTGCGGCTCGCTGTCCGCGTCCAGCGCGAACTGGCGCTTCAATATCTTGGTCAGGTGCCCGCGCGCACCTTCGGCAAAGAAGGTATATTTGGCGTGGAGTTCAAGGCCGGGCTGATAATCGCCCTTATGCTTGCCTTCGCGATCGACACCCATATCGCCGGTCGCAACGCCCTTCACGCTGCCATCCTCATGGTAGAGAATTTCGGCGGCGGCAAAGCCGGGGAAGATTTCGACGCCCAGCCCTTCGGCCTGCTCGGCCAGCCAGCGGCACAGATTGCCCAGCGATCCGGTATAGGTGCCCTTGTTGTGCATCCAACCCGGCGTCATGATGTGCGGCATAGCCATCTTGCCGGACTTCGTCAGAAACCAGTGCTGGTTGTCGGTCACCGGCGTGTCGGCGAGCGAACAGCCCATGTCGCGCCATTGCGGCAGCAATTCGTCGAGCGCCTTGGGATCGATCACCGCGCCCGACAGGATATGCGCCCCGATTTCGGAGCCTTTTTCCAGCACGCATACGGCCAGTTCCTGACCCGCGTCAGTGGCAAGCTGTTTCAGCCGGATCGCCGCAGACAGGCCGGCCGGCCCGCCGCCGACGATGACGATGTCATAGGGCATCGATTCCCGTTCGCTCATAGTCCCTCCATATCGGCGTCCGGCGGGCTGCACCCCGATCTTCCGATCGCCTTATTACTCCAACACTCTACCATCACAGGCGATGAAGCACCTTGACCCCCTCGTCAACCTCTGGCCCTTAGGAGTATATGCGGGGATCAATGCAGGATGAAGCGGCGCTGGGTGCCGACGCCTATCTGGCGTGGTGGCAGCTTGCCGGCGTGGAATGCGCGGTGGCGGAAACGCCCGTCAACTGGTTGCGTCCGGCTTTGACCGCTACGGCATCAGCGGCGCAATCGAGCATCCCGATTGCTCCGCCGGTCGCCAAACCGCACGATTTGCAGGCTTTTCAGACCTGGTTGGCGAGCGATGCGGGACAGCCCGAACAGCGCTGGGCTGGCCGCGCCATCATGCCTGTCGGACCTGTCGATGCGCCCTTGATGATCGTCACCGACATGCCCGATCCGGCTGATATCGAACAGGGAGCGCTTCTGGCCGACCGGGCGGGTGCCTTGTTCGATTCGATGCTGCGCGCCATCGGCCTCGACCGGGCACATTGCTATATCGCCTCCCTGTTTTTTGCCCGCCCCCCCGGCGGCATGGTGGAGGCAAGCGACATCGCGAGCGCCGCTGCGCGCATGGCCACCCATGTCCATCTCGCCCGGCCACGCCGCCTGCTTCTGCTCGGCGATCGGACGATCCGTGCGCTGATGCCGACAGACGGTGGCGAGGCGCCTGCTGCTTTACCCGGCTTTAACCATGATGGCGGCATTGTGCCCGTTATCGCCACATTTCACCCGCGCCTGTTGCTCACGCAACCGGCGGCCAAGGCGCAATGCTGGCGCGCCCTGCAAAGCCTGATCGAGGAAAACCGTCCGTGATTCGAGCCGCGACCCGTCTGTCCTGCCTGGCCCTGTTCGCAATGGGTGCAGTCGCTACCCTGCCCGCTTCGGCCGAGACGACCGGCACCCTGCCGCCTGTATCGGCAGCTTTGGCCACCGGCTCGCCGCTGGCTTTGTCCGATGGGGACAAGGCCCGTTACCGCAACATCTTCGTCGCCCTGCGCGATCAGAAATGGTCCGATGCACGGGTCATGATTGACGCCTTGGACGGGCAGGATGCCATGCGCCCTCTCGCCCTGTCCGAACTCTACCTGGCGAAGGGATCACCCAGGGTCGAACTGTTCGATCTGCTTGATCTGGTGAACAAGGCAGCCTGGCTGCCCAAGGCCGACCAGCTTTCCCGCCTGGCGCAGAAACGCGGCGCGACCATCTTGCCAACCCTGCCGCAGGTGCAGAAGATGGTCTGGCTAGGCTCGGCACCGCGCCGCGAATATGTCCCTGCGGTCAAGACCGATATGCTGGCGCAGGCACTGGCCGGACAGATCCAGACGTACATCAAAGCGGACAACCCTGTTGGTGCCGAAGCGCTGCTGGCGACCGGCGAAGCGGGTTTGACCCCCGAAGGCCTGACCGAAGTGCGCCAGCGGGTCGCCTGGGCCTATTATATCGAAAATGACGACAGCAATGCGCGCCGTATGGCGGCGCGCGCTCTCGAAGCAAGGGCCGGAGGCGATTGGAGCGTACAGGCGCATTGGACCGCTGGGTTGGCCGCTTGGCGTCAGAATGACTGCCGTGCCGCCGCGCCATCCTTCGCCAATGTCGCCGCACTGGCAGGCAATGTCGACATGCGCGCCGCTGGTGCCTATTGGGCATCGCGCGCCTATATGGTGTGCGGCGAAGCGGAGAAGGTTCAAAATTATCTTAAGCTCGCCAGCCGTTCGGAAGAGAGTTTCTACGGCCTGCTCGCCCGCGAATCGCTCGGTCTTCCACTGACCGCAGCGCCGGTCGCCAATCGGTTCGGCGCGGCCGAATGGCAATTGCTCAAGAACAGCCCCAATGCCCGCGCCGCCATCGCGCTGAGCGCCATCGGCGAAACCGCCCGTGCCGAAGAATTGCTCCGGCACCAGGCGAAGATTGGCGGCACTACGCAATATGATGCGCTGATCCGGCTCGCCAGTGCGCTGAGCCTGCCCGAAACCCAATTATGGCTCGCCCATAATGGTCCGGCCGGCAAGCAGCCGGAAAGCTTCGCCCGCTTCCCCGCCCCCAACTGGCAGCCTGATGGCGGCTGGCGTGTCGACCCTGCATTAATCTATGCCCATACCTTGCAAGAATCCGGCTTCCGCTCGCAGGTGGTGTCGAGTGCGGGCGCGCGGGGTCTGATGCAGGTGCGCCCCGGCACCGGCAGCGACATGGGTCTGACGTCAGCCGACCAACTGTTCGTGCCATCAACCAACATGGAATTTGGCCAGCGCTATCTCGAAGCGCTGCGCGATATGAACGCGACCGGCGGGCTGCTGCCCAAGGTGATGGCGGCGTACAATGCCGGGCCGCTGCCGGTAGAACGCTGGAACAGCGAAGTGAAGCATCAGGGCGACCCACTGTTGTTCATGGAATCGCTGCCTTATTATGAAACCCGCGCCTATGTGAACATCGTCATGCGCAATTACTGGATGTACCAGATTCAGGGCAAGGGCAGCGCCGATTGCCTGACCGGCATGGCCCAGGGCCTGTGGCCGACCTTCCCGACATCCAAGGGCATGAAGCTGGTCCGACTGAGCAAAGCCGACGGGCGCGGCAGCATGGGTGGCGGTTCGGACTGATGCCGATCGACGAAAGCCGGGCCTTCATCCCTGTACGCATCGCTGTACTGACAGTGTCGGATACGCGCGGACTGGCCGACGATCGCTCCGGCGACGCGCTGGTCGAACGGCTGGAAAGTGCGGGCCATATTCTCGCTGGCCGTTATGTCGAACGCGACGAAAAATCCGCCATCGTTGCGCGACTCCATGCCTGGATCGACGATCCGCAGGTCGATGTGATCCTGACCACGGGCGGCACCGGCGTTACCGGACGCGACGTCACCCCCGAAGCGGTGGCGCAAGTGCAGGACAAGGAAATTCCGGGTTTCGGCGAGCTGTTCCGCTGGCTCAGCTATCAAAAGATCGGCACATCGACGATCCAGTCCCGCGCCACCGCCTGCGTCGCGCGCGGCACCTATATCTTCGCGCTGCCCGGCTCCACCGGCGCGGTGAAGGATGCCTGGGACGGCATATTGGCCACCCAACTCGACAGCCGCTTTCGTCCCTGCAATTTCGTAGAACTGATGCCGCGCCTTAACGAGCGCTAAGACGACCCGTCCGTGCGGGGATGACAAAAGCGCGGCGCTCTGGCATCCGCGCTTCCCAGCACAACAGGGACGGCGTCTTCATGATCAGCATCGGGATTTTCGGGGCCGCAGGCCGCATGGGACAGGCGATCGCCACCGTCGCGACGGACGCTGGCTTGGGCCTGGCAGGCGGCACCGACCGAGCAGGCAGCGGCGAGATCGCGCCGGGTGTTCCGATCACGACCGATATAGTGTCCCTGACGCAGACAAGCGACGTACTGATCGACTTTTCCGTGCCTAGCGCTTTATCCGCCCATCTCGATGCCTGCATCGCCGCGCATAAGCCGATCCTGATCGGCACCACCGGGCTGGAGCCTGTGCATCACGCGCTGATTGATCAAGCGGCACTGGTCATCCCCGTGCTCCAGACCGGCAACACATCGCTCGGCGTCAACCTGCTCGCCGCTTTGGTGGAACAGGCGGCGGCAGGCCTTGGTGAAGACTGGGATATCGAAATTGTCGAGATGCACCACCGGCACAAGGTCGATGCCCCCTCCGGCACCGCGCTGCTGCTCGGCGAAGCGGCAGCGCGCGGACGCGGGATCGACCTTGCCGACCATAGCGAGCGCGGCCGCGACGGCATCACCGGCGCGCGGGCCAAGGGCGCGATCGGCTTTGCCGCCCTGCGCGGCGGATCGGTGGCGGGCGACCATCAGGTCATCTTCGCCAGCGACGGCGAGCGGATCGAAATCGGCCACCGCGCCGAAAACCGCAGCATCTTCGCGCGCGGCGCGATCAAGGGTGCGCAATGGCTCGTCGATCAGCCCGCCGGACGCTACGACATGAAGGGCGTGCTGGGCCTCTGACCGCCATGAACAAGGCGCAGATCTTCGACTTTTTCAGCCGCCTGGCCGAAGCCAATCCGGCGCCGGTCACCGAACTGGAATATGGCAACGACTATCAGTTGCTGGTCGCCGTCGTGCTGTCGGCCCAAGCCACCGATGTCGGCGTCAACAAGGCCACCCGCGCCCTGTTTCGCGACGTCCAGACGCCCCAGAAAATGGTTGATCTCGGCGAAGACGCGCTCAAGCAGCATATCAAGACGATCGGCCTGTTCAACGGCAAGGCGAAGAATGTCATCGCCCTGTCGGAGATTTTGGTCCGCGATTTTGGCGGAGAAGTGCCGCAGGATCGCGACACGCTGACCACCCTGCCCGGCGTCGGGCGCAAGACCGCCAATGTCGTGGTCAACACAGCCTTCGGGCAGGAAGCCTTTGCCGTCGACACCCACATCTTCCGCGTCGGCAACCGCACTGGCCTCGCCCCCGGCAAGACAGTGCTAGCGGTCGAGCTGAAACTGGACAAGCGCGTGCCGGGACCGTTCCGGCGCGACGCGCATCATTGGCTGATCCTGCATGGCCGCTATGTGTGCAAAGCGCGCCGCCCCGAATGCTGGCGCTGCATCGTCGCCGACCTGTGCCGGTTCAAGCCCAAGACACCCGCACCAAAAACACCCCCTGCCGCGCTGCCGTTATCGCCCGGTTCAGCAGGCAACGAATAGGGAGACGGGATAGCGCTTGCCAGATCGTCGATTCGGCAAAAGCCAAGGAGAGACATTATGATCATTTCGCGCGCCCATCCCCTCGCCTTGGGCCTCGCCCTGACGGTCGCGGTGACCCCGGCCATCGCCAAGGACAAGCCTGACCCTTATGTGGCAAAGGGTGAAGCGGTCAGTTGTATTCCCATCCAGTCCATCCGCTCGACCAATGTGCGCGATGACCGCACCATCGACTTCGTCACGACCGGCCGCAAAATCTATCGCAACACGCTGCCCAATAGCTGCCCCAGCCTTGGCTTCGAACAGCGCTTCTCCTACCAAACCAGCATTTCGCAGCTCTGTTCGGTCGATATCATCACCGTGCTGTGGAACACGGGGCCAGGCCTACAACCGGGGGCGAGTTGCGGGCTGGGCAAATTCCAGCCGATGGAAAAGGCCGCGAAATAAGATTGGTCATGGGTGAATTGAGGCTGGCGCAGGCCCATGGCCTTTGCTAAGCGCCGTGTCCGACCAGCGTCATGCACCCATAGCTCAGCTGGATAGAGCGTTGCCCTCCGAAGGCAAAGGCCACTGGTTCGAATCCAGTTGGGTGCACCATCTCCTCCCTTCCCCCCGACAAGTCGGATAAAAGTGTGAAGGGAGAAGATGTTAGGGCGGTTCTAAAACCGCTTTCGCGCAGATATTGCAGCCGCTCGGCAAAAGCCAGTTTCAGCACGAGTCTTTTATGGCTGAAATCGCCGGAAACCCATATTTTATGCGGGTTTGCGAGGAAGGTCATGGCGGTTCTAAATGATTGCTCGAAGTCCTTGGGCGTTCGGCCTGTTCGGGCGATCCGTTCTTTCAGTTCCGCCTTTCGCGCCTCAAGCCCCTGAATGCGGTTCTCATAGGCTTTGATCAGCGTCGGGCTTTCCGCGTCCATGGCGCGGTCGATAAGCTGGGTGACATTGCCCTCGATCTGGCGAACTTCGGATTCCCATTCCTTCTTGCGGTTCTTGATGCCCTCGGCGCGAGTCTGCCAGAGCTTGCTGAACACGCCATAGGCCAGCACGAACATATCATGCGATGGCCGCATATCCTTGAGGATGGTTTCGAACTGCCCTTCGATCTTCTCGCGGGGAACGGACTTGCCGTAGTCGGTGCATTCCTTGTTCGGGCAGTGATAATAGGCGTAGTGCTTGGCGCGCCCCTTCGCCCAATAGCTGGTCAGCCGGGTGTCGCAGCAGCCGCAAATGACGAAGCCGCGTAGCGCGAAATCCTCGCCGACATTCTTGCGCGCCGGAACCTTGGCGTTGCTGGTGAGGCGCTCTCTAATTTTCTGAAAGGTCTCGAAACTGATCAGTCCCTGATGCTGGGCGGGACGTAGCGAGACGTTCCATTTCTGCACCTCGATATGGCCAGCGTAGAGAACCTGATGGAGGATGTCGTAAACCCGCTGGCCGTGGACGCGGTCCTTATAGTCGCGCGGAAATTCCGGCTGATCCTCAAAATAGCGTTGCACCTCGGCCTGCGTCTGGAAGCGGCCAGTCGCAAAGCCTTGTAATGCTTCGCGCACGATCGAAGCCAGTGGCTCCTTGGGCACCAACACCTTGTTCTTGCCACGGCCATCAACGATCTCGGCGAACTGATACCCTATCGGAGGCTGAAACACCCAATAGCCATCGAGGCATCGCGCGCGCATGCGGTTGAGCGTCTGCTCGGCATTCTTCTCGCGTTGGTGCTGATAGGAACTGGCAAGGACATTCTCGACGAAGCGACCATCGCTGTCCTCGCGGAACTGGTGCGACGGTGAAACCATGATCGCGCCCGCGCGCTTCACGGCTTCGCGCAACTGCTGGTGCGCGACGACATCGCGCGCAAGGCGCGACAGGTCGTCAATGATCACATAATAGGTCTGCTTCTGGCGGCGCAGGAAGGCGAGCATCTCCTTCATCGCCGGGCGCGTTGAATGCGCGCCGGTGAAATCATCCTGAAAGACGCGGATCACGTCATAGCTATTGCGGCCCGCATATTCGCGGCAAATGGTTTCCTGACTTTCAAGGCCATGACCATCGGTCTTTTGCTTGGGGTCGGACACACGGCAGTATATCACCGCCTTCTGCCCATTGGGTGCGTTGCTCATGTCTCCTTCTTTCCTGCCATCTCATCGGTGGCGGCAGCGTTGAAATCCAGTTGCGCGATATGGCCCCATTCTAACGCAATCAGGTCCGTATCGGAATCGAGATCGACATCGGTCCCCAGGACTTTCCCCTCAAGGCCGTTGATGACGAAAGGGTCGAGTGCCTGCTCAAATGCCTCAAGCTGGGCACGGCCCTCCGCTTCCGCGATGCCGTGCGCTTCGAACCAACTTCGAAAATCCTCATAGGATAGCAGCATGACGCGGAACCTCGCCCGCGCGAGACAAAGCCCGCGCGGCATAATGTGTTGATCTGTTTGGAAGATTAGCCGCTCATCCTGCCTGTTCAGGGGGGATAGGCACGAAAAAGCCCGCTCGGTGGCGGGCTGCATCAAGACGCTATTGCGGCTGTTTGACTGGATTAGAACATAAAAGGAACAAAATGTCCAGCGATTTGCTCACAGCGGCGACCCGCCTTCACCAGTCGGGGTGCATTTCATCTTCCAGTTCTTTTGCCTGCCGCGCCTTATTCAAGTCTGGGTTTGGCACTGGAGTTTCAATCTCGCCAAGCTTTTCAATTTCACGCAACGCTGGCTGAACCTCGTCAATGGCGCGAATTGCCGGGTCGAGTACCCAACCCACACCATAGCTGACGGGGCGTTCCTCGTCTGAGAGAATTTTGGGAAAATGCGTGATGGCTTCATTATAGTAGGCATAGAATTTGATGACGGGGCCAAGGATGCCGGGGGGCAGCATCCCAAGCTTGGGCGCTAGCGCTTTGTATAACAGTGGGTCGGGAAGCACCCAATTGCCTGAGAAATGCTGGGGCGCTGAATCGCCGTGGATGCCGGAGCGCAAATACCAACCGCCAATGCCGTTGGCCATCTTCGCCAAATCCGCCGATAGCTGCTGAACTTCGCCATATATGCCTATGGCTATGGACACGCACTCTATATTGCGAACTCGATCATCACGCTTTCGACCAAGATGATAATTGAATAATGCGCCCCAAGTCAGGGCGAGGAAGCCAAGGACGGACCCGATCACCGTCTGCCATTGTTTAAGCTCCATATAGAATGGATGATCGAGCATTATCTTCCCTCACGATTCATGGCGAGATTTTACCACGGTCTGTGGCTATCAACATAGCGTATCCTGCCATCGGCATATTGCGGGAAATGCGCCAGTTCCGGCGTCACGTCAGCCGTTATCACGCGATGCCACGACCCGCCGAACATTCCCGGCAATTTCACGCGGTCGAGCGGTGGGTGCAGTGGGTTAGGCTGCCACAGGCCGTTGAGGCTCCTTGTCATATAGTAGGGATATTTGTTGGCGAGGATCGGCGGCACGTCGAGGCCGGAAATAAAGTTGATCATCTGGTCGTCAGCCATGCCGAGTATCTCGTCCGGTGTCATCAGCGCCCGCTGCATCTTCGTGCGCGACGTCGCTGCCTCGCGGTGGTGCATATAATCGTAGGCGGCCTGCTTCGGGTCTTCACCCTGAGTGCCTGATTCAGAAGTTTCTCAAGCGAAGCAATATCTTGCGGTTCTGCGCGTGAGCATGCGGATTGAAGCGATCA
>NZ_JAZDXA010000037.1:0-53460 GCF_040170545.1 Sphingobium sp. MK2 | reverse complement strand
ACCAATTTCCTACTTCAGAACAGAACCTTACGCTACTCCTGCCAACCCTTCAGGCACCCCCTGATGAATAAGCCGGGATAGTGAAGTCGTTCGTTTAACCGGCGCACCTCGAAAGAAGCTTGGCGGTTTCCTGTTGCCTCAGCCAGTGAGGAAAAGATCTCGGTTGCCCGTACTGCGGTGCTTACCGACGAGGGTTGTTCGCTAAGGGTTGAGTATTGCTGCAGGGCACGACGCAATGTTGTTTCCTTCAGGTTCGACAGGGTCGTCATCAACAACTGCAAGTGCCATGCGAGAAGCTCGATGAGCTCGTTCGGCTCAAGGATCGGAACCAGGAAGCCCCCATCTGAATGATGCGTGAAAAGCCCCTCGCCAACGAGGATGAAGGCGGCCTCACGAACCGGTGTCTTGCTCGAATGATGCCGGTTCGCGAGATCCTGAATGTCGATCCGTTTGCCCGGGACGAACTGACCGGCCAGGTAATCGGCCTTAAGCCCGAGATAGACACGCTCCTGCAATGGAGGGTCCATTGCCGACATCATAGTCCGGCTCCGGCCGGGACCGGGGGACTCGCCCACGCCGGGGTGAGAGCCTGGGTCAGGTGATCCAAATTTCGCTGCGCAATCATCTCGATGCACATGCGCTCAAGATCGCTGAGGTCTCCCATTGCCAACTGCCGTGGAAAGCACATCTTCTGCCCCGCGAAGAGCAGAGGAATGAGGATGTGGCCGGTCGAGAGCCCCAGTTTGTAGGCGCAGACAAGATGATCATCGAGCCGCGAACGGGGATTGCCGGCTTCGATTTCACGAAGCCAACGCACACCCATGCCGAGCTCGCGCGCCAGATCGCGCTGGGTCAGGCGCCGTTTCTTCCGTGCCTCTTCAATTTGCCGCCCCGATTGCACCTTCACATACAGGATCGGACTTTCAGCAACGGAAGTCGCTATCAAATGCGACATATCCGCGTCTCCTTACGGGAGATTCCGCCCGCCAAGGCATTTCCGTAAGGTCGAACGCTAAGGTGTACTTACCACTAGTGTCAATATGGAACCTCGGCCAACTTGTCGGGATTTATCCAGCAAGATCATGGGTATCCCGGATAGCAGGCGTTCTGGCTCCCGATTGTAGAGCGCGATCAAACGCGCGCAACAGCGCCGACTGGTCGGCCGTGGTGATCTGCCGGAGCGCCAGGATGTAGATCATGCCGAGGGTCGGCGCCCGGCCTTCCGCCATGTGACCCTGGACGCGTTCGGTAATGCTTGTGGCGATATTCCAGAGCTGGTGCGACGCCCCGACATGATGCTCCTCATTTCCACCAAAGCCGGCAAGTTCCGGCTCCTTCAGTTGGTCGGCAATTATACTCGGTGGTAGGGTATTCAGATGTTCGATCGCCACGTGAAGCGTGGTTCCCCAGGCGATCAGCGAGCGCGTAACGCGAATCAGATGGCAGTGGGAATCGATCAGGACGTCAAGGCCTGCGGATGAAAGCCGGAGTTTGAAGCTGCGTCGTGCTCGACCCATTGCCTGTCTCTCCTGCCTGACTAGTGCGCCGGCACCCGTTCGCGAACCCGAACAGGTGCTTTTGCAAGACGAACGGAGGCAAAAGCGGCATTATAGTGCCGCTTTACGCCAAATCTGATCGTCTCGACATTCCTCGACTTCATTCGATCCGTTCTGCTCTATCTCTTCTTTGTTGCGCCGCTTCGGCACTTCAGTGCCCTGCCTATTGCGGCAGTCGTTCGAGACCGCCATTGCTGTGAACGCACCGGATTGGGGGAGGTCTAGAACCTAACTCCAGCTCCACCGTCCGGACCATCCAAACCCCAGACCCGAGCGCCTTGCGGCGCCATGAGGAGACGCGTGCCATGGACTTTCCATGCTCCCCGCCCATGCTTGCAGCAGCCCTTCTGCATGTCATCGGCGCCAATCCCGCCAGCGGCCAGAGCTATCGTCCCGACGCGGAAGCCTATCCTTGCGCCCGTACCGCCCAACTCGCGGTCGTCCAGGGCGAGACCGGCTTTTCGATCCGCGAAAAGGCCGACTCTGTCCCGCCTCCCCCTGCGGCGACACCGGCGCCTCTGTCGGCGGCGATCAAGCTCGGAAACTCGCTCACTCTCGACAGGCGAATTTTCGCGCGCACCTCCCTCGTTCGTCCGGAGTCCTCCGATGTCCCGCAGCGGTAAACTGATCCTGGCTGCGCTACTTTGCGCGTCGGCTCCCGCCAATGCGCAAGAGAACAGCGCCGAGCCGCTCACGGCGGCCGCCGCGGAGGCTCAGCGTCAATTGCGCCAGACCTTCACCAATCTGACCTTCGAGGACTTCGGTCCGGCGCCTGTCAGTGGTCCGATATATCAGGCTATTGCCGGTGGACGAGTCATCTATTTCGCGCCGGAGAGCCAGCATCTGCTCTTTGCGGCGATCTACGACAAGAACGGGGTCAACCTGACAGCGCTGGCGCAGGATGCGAGCGCCAGGAAGCGCCTCAGCGCGATCAATCCCGCAGAGGCCCTTGTGATAGGGCCTGCAGGCGCGCCCAAGGTCATCGAGTTCACCGATCCCGACTGTCCTTATTGCCAAGCGCTCGAACGCTTCTGGCTGGCCAAGGAAGCCGAGGGGAAACCAGTCCAGCGCCTCGTCTACTTCGTGAGCGGTATTCACCCGCAGGCGGCAGCGAAAGCCGAGCATATCCTCTGTTCCCCGGACAGCCAAGCGGCCTTCAAATCCGTCTACTCCGGTGCTCAGCCCGCCACGCTGCACAAATGCCGTCCCGGCGCCGAGAAGGTCGCCCGCGACGCCGAAACCGTCCGCAAGATGGGCGTCTCAGGCACGCCGACGCTCTTCGTCAACGGCAAACTCGTTTCGGGCTTCCAGCAGGCCGAACTCGAAGCGTTCCTCGAGACCGAAAGCCGGAAACCCAAGCCCAGTCCCTGAAGGGTCGGCCCGAATGACTTTGGCGGATCTCGCACGTGCGCGGCGAATGCCGCGCTGGCGAGGACCGGGATGCCGGCGGCAGCGCGCCTCCAGGGGCCGTCCAGCGAAGCCGCCGGCCGGACACGACCACCGATCGGTACCGGCAAGCATGATCTGGACGGCTCTGGTGACCACAAGGAGACTGAACATGTTGACTTTGCTTCGGGGAAGGACGTTCCGCACGATCGACGCGGCCGTCCTTTTCCTTCTGACCGCGATCGCCGGCACGAGCGTCGCCCACGCCTTCCAGGCGCCGGCCGCCGGCGACCTTGGTTACGACATTTACGACATTGTCGTGAACCAGGGCGTGAAGGGACCGCTCGGCTTCGTGGGCGGCGTTGCCGCCTTCCTGTTCGGCGTCTCGCGGCTCTTTTCGAACATCATGATCGGCATCCCGACGATCGTGGCGGCGGTCTGCCTCATCAAGGCGGATTCGATCCTCCAGACCTTCGGCATGCTGATCTGAAGACAGGTCGGGTGGCCGGTCCGCCGGCGCCCGTCCACCGCAACGGAAGGTGATGGTCGCCTTCCGAAGACCACGCTCAGCAGCGTGGTGAAGCAAGGGAGAAGGGCGTGGACGAACGACTTCCGCAGTTCCTGCACCGGCCGGTCCAGATCCTCTGGTTCGACAGTCAGGAGTTCATCGTCGTGATGAGCGTGATCTTCGTCGCGGTCATCGTCGGCGGAATCATCGGCTGGTCGCTCATCGGCGCTCTTCTCCTCTTCATTCCCTGGAAGCGGACCAAGCCGCGCGGCTTCATCCCGCACCTGGCCTGGCGATGGGGCCTTGCCCGCTTCCGCAACTATCCGGGTCCGACCCAGACCCGCTTCTTCGAGTAGGCGAGATGGCACATCCATTCCGACGCAAGGCAGCGGCCGACATGATCGGCGACACGCGCCCGAGCTGGCACCTGCATCGCTATCTGCAGGGATCAGCCAACCTGTTCGAGGAGAACCGGCTGCTCAAGGTGGCGATCGCCGGCTTGTTCGGCATCACCGCGGTGCTCGGCACGCTCATCTACACCTCGAACCAGAACACGCGCACCGTGATCGTGCCCTTCGGCGCAGACGGCGACCTCTATGTGACGGGGAACAAACCGTCGGAGAGCTATCTCCGCTCGATCACGTTCAACATCGTGGGTCTCGCCGGCACCTATTCCGCTTATTCGGCGGACCGGCAGTTCCAGGAACTGCTGCGAATCGCGCATCCCACCGCGTATAATGGCCTGCGCGACAGTCTGAATCGGCTGCTCGATGAGCTCGGCAACAATCCCACGCTCTCGATCGCGACCTATATCCGCGGCGACCAGCCCGTCACATGGACGGGCAGCGAAATCCTCGTGCCCGTCGAAAAGGTCCGTGTGATCGGCGGCGTCATCCGCAAGTTCCGCGGCAATCTGCGCATTCGCTACGCGCTCGAGAACGGCCGCTTCTGGCTGACCGCCCTCCAGGAGGAGAATTTCAGTGCCGATGTCCGGTAACCGCGCGAGGCTCGCTTGCCTCGCGGGGGCGTTCGTCGCGTCCCTTCCCGCTTGCGTTCCCGCATTCGCCCAGTCGATCGCGGCACTGCCCGATCAGACGAGCCGCATCCGGCTCTCCAATCGCGACGTCAATCATGTCGTGTGCATCGGCGGCGACATCGAGGACGTCAAATTCTCGGCCGAGAAGGGCCTCGCGGTCGAACGCGGTGGATCTGACGCATGGATCAAGTTCCTCGTCCTCGAAACCGAAGATCCGGGCGCGGCGCCAGGCGACATGAAGACGCGCACCTACGTGACGACACCGTCCGAATTCTTCGTCTCGTGCAACGGCGCAATCTATCCGCTCTACACCGAGCCCGCCGACATTCCGGCCCAGACCGTGACGCTGGTCCCCGGCGGGGCACAGCGCGCGCGCGCCAATGATGCGCTTCTGGGTCCGTTAGTGGAGGAAGAGCGGGCTGTCGGGATTGCGCTTGCGATCCTGCAGGACCGGGTGCCCGCGTCGTTCTCCGAGGTGGCACCGTCCCACGACAGGCTCACCCTTGCCGACCTTCCCACGGCGTCGCTCAGCGAACGGCGGCGTCTCGAAGTCGAGGGCGCCGGGCTTTCGGTCAGTGAATATCTGGTCCGCACCAGCGTCGCGATCACGCTCGATGAACGCGACTTCCTCGATACGGCGCTCGGGGCCGACATCTTTGCCATCACGATCGACCGACTGACGCTGGGTCCCAATGAGACGGCTCGGCTGATCGTCGTTCGCCGGAGTGTCCAGCCATGACAGCGCCCGAAGAGAAACCTCAGGGAGAGGCTGGCCCGTCGGCCCGTCAGGGTGGGGACGTCAACGAGACGGCGAATACCGCGCGCCCGGCTCTGCTCGATCTGCCGGCGCAGTGGTCGAAGCTCAGTTCCAACCAGAAGTTACGCGCCAAGCAACTGGGTGTCGTATCGACGATCGCACTGCTTGGCCTCGGTCTCTACACGGCGAGCACCAGCGGCCAGAAGGAGGCGCCCAAGGCGCCCCAGGCCTCCAATCTCGACATGGGCGCGGGCCTTCGCGGCGACAGCCTCGAGGTGAAGCTGCGCGGCGATCTCCAGAAGATCCTCGACGGACAGACGCTGCTCGGAGACCGGGTGACTGCGATCGAGGAAGGCAAGGTGGTCCCGGGCGCCGCCGACACCGGCCACGCCCAAAGCGCGAGCGGCGACGGAGACCTTCCGCCTGCCCTACCCGGCGAGGCCCCCGCCTACCCGCCCGCTCCTCCCGACGCCAGGGGCGCAGCCGACGAAATCCCTGCGCCGCCTACTGCTCCGGCGGCACCACCCGCGCCGCCCGCGCCGCCCACGGAACGGCAGGTTGGCGCGATCGGCGCGGCGACCGCCACGCAAGCGGCGGAGGGAGGCGCGGGCGGCGGGGCCGCGTCAAAAAAAGCGAAGCGGACGATCTATTTGCCACCTGGTTTCATGAAGGCGCGGCTGCTGACCGGTATCGACGCGCTGGCAAGCCGGGACGCGACCAGTAATCCCGAGCCGATCATCGCCCGGGTCCAGGCGCCCGCCGTGCTTCCGAATGAGGTGAAGGCCAATCTCGCCGGCTGCTTCGTCATCGGCAACGCGACCGGCAGCCTCGCCAAGGAGCGGGTCGAGATCCAGCTCGTCTCGATCTCGTGCGTCGATTTCGAGAGCCACGCGGTGGTCGACCAGGCGATCAAGGGCTTCTTCGTCGATGCCGATGGAAAGAAGGGGCTGTCCGGGAAGGTCGTGACCCGCGCCGGCGCGACGCTCGCGCGCTCGTTCATCGCCGGGACGATCGCCGGCATTTCGCAGTCGGTCGAAGGTACGTTCGGGAGCCTCTCGACCTCGGCGCTTGGCAGCGTGCGCAGTCTCGACGCGGGCGATGCCGTCAAGTCGGGCGTTGCCGGCGGGCTCTCCAAATCGTCGGACAAGCTCACCGATTTTTATCTCGATCTCGCCCGCCAGGCCGGCCCGGTGGTCGAAGTCGGCGCGGCCAAGGATGTCGTGGTCGTCATCCAGGAAGGCCTCGCCCTCGAGATCAAGCCGTCGGTCGGAGCCAAATTCTGATGCGATGCTCCCCCCATCTTACAGGAGGTTCCGCCATGCTCTTGCTGGCCCACCAGTCTCTCCATCGGTCTCTGCTCTCGCTCAGCCTGCTCGCGGGCTTGAGCGGATGCGCGACGGTCGGCTCGATGATGTCGCCCTATTCGGAGAAGTTCGACTGCAAGAACAGCGACCACGGCCAATGCATCCATCCCGATCGGGCCTATGCGGATGCGGTTGCCGGCGTCACCTCGAAGTCGGACCCCAAGGTTACCAATGACCGTGCCATGCTGCGCGGGCAGGACGCCGACCGAGCAGGCTCCCGATCGCCGGGAGGAAGCGCGGGCAACGCCTATGGCAGCTATCGCGACAGTGTTTATCGTGAACTGAAAGGCCTGATCGAAGCACCGGTCACGCCGATGCTCAAGCCCGCGCAGACCGTCCGGACGCTGATCCTTCCCTATGCCGATCGGCAGCGCCCGGATCGGCTCTACATGCCGCGCTATGTTTATTCGGTGGTCGACAAGCCGGTCTGGGTCGTGGGCGGCGCACTTGTCGCCGCCCCGGATCGTGCGGCTCAGGCACCGATCCTCGGCCAGGTGCGCGATATCGCCACACCCGATGGCGAGCCCGCACCGGCAGGGACGACTCCACCCGCACCGGCCATCGTGCCGCCGGCGCCGCAGCCATGAGTGGCCTGACTTTTAGCCGGCTGCGCAATGCCGTGCGGCGCGACAGCTTCTCCGACTATCTGCCGCTTGTGGCCTGGGAGGAGGAAACCAACGCGTTTCTCTGTATCGACGACACTTGGGGCCATGCCTGGGAGCTGGTGCCCACCGCCTATATGTTCGCGCATGTCCAGAGTGCGCTGCAGGGGTTGCTCAATATCCACTTCCCCGACGGGACAGTCCTGCAGCTCCATACCTTCGCGGATCCGCTGATCGACGACGCCCTCGACGCGTTTCTCGATCTGAAGACCCGCGACGATCCGCTCATTCAGGCTTCCGCGCGTCACACCCACGCGTATCTCAGCGAAGGGCGTCATGGCCTGAAGGCCCTGCACGGCATCCCGGTCCGCAATTTCCGCACGCTGCTGTCGATCAAGACACGCCGGCCGCTGGGCGAGGATCTGCGTCGGCAGGTCGAGGAACAATTGTCAAAGCTCGGCATCCGCCGGCTCCCGCCAGAGGAGATGGTCGCCTTCTACCGGCGCGTCTTCAACGGCGTCGCGACGCAGGCCCCTGGCGTCTTCGCCGACGGCACCGCGACAGGCGCGCCGCCGATCGCCAAGCAGATCATCGATGCAGGCCCCGATCTCGTGTTCGAGGGCGCGGAGGTTTTCCTCGGCAACCAGGTTGCACGCTGCCTGACGCCCAAGGCGCCGGCCCGGCGCATCACCGCGGAGCGCGCCAACCGTCTGATGGGCGGGATGCGCGGCGCCTCGGAGGATAGCGACCAGATCGGCGGCCCCTTCCTCTATACGCTCAATATCCTGTTCGATCATTCCCAATTCGAGATCCACAAACGGGCGCAGATCCTCTCGGCGCAGAAGGCGGCGGGCAGTTTCGCCGTCGAGGTCGGCAAGCAGATCGAGGAGATCGGCTGGATCCTCGACGAGGCGGGGAACAGCAAGTTCGTCCGGGTCATTCCCACCATCTGGGTGTTCGGTCGCGACCGTGCCCATGCCCGCGATCTCGCCGCGCGCGCCAAGCGACTATGGGAGGGCGAACCCCTGCCCTTCTCGATGCAGGAGGAGAGCTATCTCAACCCGACCCTGCTGGTGATGAGCCTGCCGTTCGGGCTCTATCCCGACCGCGCGACGCTGCGCCTGCTCGAGCGCGACTTCCGCATGCCGGTCAAAGCGGCGGTAATGCTGGCGCCGATCCAGACCGACTTTCGCGGCGGCGGGCGTCCGGCGCTTCTCTACACGGGGCGCAAGGGCCAGCTTGTCACGCTCGATCTTTTCGACCCCAGGATCAACAACTACAATTTCATCGTCTCGGCGGAGAGCGGCGCGGGCAAGAGCTTCCTGCTCAACAATCTCTGCCAGCAATATTATGCCTGCGGCGCGCTCATCCGTATCATCGATATCGGCGGCAGCTACCGGAAACTCTGCACGCTCTGCTCGGGCCGCTATATCGACATCGGCGAAGAGCATCTGGTGCTCAACCCCTTCGACATGGGGCTGGCGCTCGACGGCGACGACAAGCAGTCGGCCATCACCATGGCGGTCGCCATCGTCGCCGAGATGGCCAACGCCTCAACGCGCAAGGGCGTCACCACCTCGGAATGGAACCTCCTCAAGTCCGCCGTTCAATGGACGATCGACACAGGGAGGGCCGATCATGGCATTGATGCCGTGCGCGAGTGGCTCGGCACCTATCCCTCACTCGTCGAGACCGATCTCGATCGCGTCGACCACCTCGTGCCGACGTCACGCGAACTGGCTTTCAATCTGCGGGATTTCGGCTCGGGCGGCGCCTATGGCCATTATTTCAACGGGCCGTCGACCCTCGACATCCGCAATGACGAATTCGTGGTGCTCGAGCTCGAACGCCTCAAAGCGATGCCCGACCTCTTCAACGTCATCGTCATGGTGGTGGTGAACGCGGTCACGCAGGAACTCTACCTGTCCGCGCGCGACCGTCCCCGCTTCGTGCTATGCGACGAAGCCGCGCAGTTCATGACCCGGACTGACGGGCAGGATCTCTCGCGCCTCGCCGAGGCATTCGGCCAGGGCTATCGGCGCGCGCGCAAATATCGCGGTTCGTTCGGCATCGTGCTGCAGTCGATGAACGACCTGACGCTGTTCGGCGGGACGGGTCAGGTCATCCTCGAAAATGCCGCGACGCGGTTCCTGCTTCAGGGCTCGACCTATGATCGGGCGGTTGACAACAAGATCCTCGACTATTCGGGGTTCGTCCTCGATCTCCTGAAGTCGGTCCGCAACTCGAAGCCCAACTACAGCGAGGTGTTCATCGACTCGCCCCTGGGTCTTGGCATCGCCCGGCTCGTGGTCGATCCCTTCTCCTACTGGATCAACACGTCCGCGCCCGACGAGGTGGCTGCGTTCGAGGCGCTGATGCGCCAGGGCCTCTCCCCGCTCGAAGCCGTGTGCCGCCTGGCCGGTGTCGACCCCTCGGAAATCCTGGGTACGCCGGCCGTGTCCGGCCTCGTGGGGGTATGAGGGTCATGGGACGCCATACTCCGCACCCCGATCAATTGCCGCTCAAATGGTCCGACAACGAAGCCATCGAGATAATTGTCGAGCAGCGCCTCGCCGAACGGTTCGAAGCGGAATCCTTCCAGTGGCGCTTCCGGCTCGTGATGATCGAGACGGCGATGATGGGTCTGCTGGTGCTCGTCGCCGGGCTGTTGCTCAAGCAGCCGACGATGATGGTGCTCCGCGCTTCGCTCATCATTGCCGCGTCGTGCCTGGCGACCGGTCTCCTTTTGCTCAGCCTGTCGGCGGGCACCGCGAGGGTCATGAGCCGCCTGCGCAGGAGAAGGGGCAAATGAACGGCCTTACCTCTTCCGCGCCATCACAATCGGCGATCCGGCTCACCGTCAGCGGCTTCCTGCTCTTGGCTGTCCAGAGCACGATGCTGCTCGTGTCGCCGTCGCTCGGCGGCGATGCCGGCACGCTGATCTGGATTCTGACGCCGCTCGCATTTTCCGCCTTCGTCGCGGCCCTCATCGGCATTCCCGAGCCTCCCGAGAGGCATTGGAGGCAGCGCCATGGCCGCTGATCCGCTCCGCCGTGTTCGTCGCGGTCCTCTTCTTGTGCTCGTCACGGGCAGCATGCTGGCCGTCGCGGCAACGCTGCCTGCGGCCGCGCCGATCGCGGGCAGCGCCCAATCGCGCAGCACGATCGGGCGAACCTGGCCGATCGCGGAGCCCGACGCGCTCGCCGAGATCGAGGCCAAGGTCGCGACTCTGCCCAGCGACATGAGCAAGGCGTTCGGCCCGCGCGACAAATGGAGCGCTCTGAAGGCGGCGCCGCTCGGCGTCGCCGGCGCCGATCGCGTGCGCAGCGTCGTCCCCTTCTACACGCTCGACTTCGACATCACGCTCCCGGGCGGCAAGACGCTCTACCCGAAGGGCTTCCCCTTCAACCCGCTGACCTATGTGAAGCTGCCGCAGCGCCTTGTCGTCGTGCATCGCCAAGACCTTGGCTGGGCGCTCCGTAGTGCCCGGGCGAGCGACTTCATCCTGCTCGCCGCGCTTGGGGCACAGAATGGCGACGCGATCGATCTGAGCGAAAAGACCGGCCGCCCGATCTACATTCTCGAGGAGCGGGTCAAGCAGCGTCTGGGACTCACCGTGGCTCCGGTCATCGTCGAGCAGTCCGGCACGCGCCTCGTCCTCACCGAATATGGCCCCAAGAGCCGGGCTGCCGCGACCGCGGCGAAAGGAGCGACGCGATGATCGGGCGTCTTCCCGTCTTCGTCGCGGGCCTCGTCATCGGGTTGCTGATGACGCTCGCCTGGCCGAGTCAGGCCCATGCCTCCAAATGCGAGGCCGGCACGGTCTTCAACCCCATCACCAAGGTGCGCTGGACCTGCATCTTTCCGATCACGGTCGGCGGCATCCGGGTGGGGAGTTTCGACAAGCTCGACAAGGCGCTTGACGCACAATCCTCGTCCAAGCCTCTGTGCGCCTGCCGCAAGGGACTCCAGTTCTGGTTCGGTGTCAAGGTCTCCTATTGGTCGCCGAACCGGATGGTCGACATCGTGACCGAACCCGGCTGCATGATGGCGCTTGGCGCCGATCTCCTGCCGACCGGCGGCAAGCTGCAAGGCAGCCAGTCGTCGATTTCGGACGGGACAAACACCCGCAAGATGTTCGCGCAGATGCACTATTACATCTCGCCGGTCTGGGCGATGCTCGACATGTTCACCGACCTGCCGTGCCTCGAGAATGACGGCTTCGACGTCGCCATGATCACCGAGGTTCTGCCGACCTGGCAGTCGGGCACGCTCGGCGCGATCATCCAGCCCGAAGGCATTCTTTTCGGCAATCCCGCCGCCGGTCTCGCCTGCATGGGCGACAGCGCCGCGGCAGCGGCGGGCAAGGTGATCGACCCCTTGTTCTGGTGCATGGGCTCTTGGGGCGCGACCTATCCGATCGCCGGCGACATCCATTTCGACGACAGCGTCGAGGCCTGGGCGGGGCTCGCGGCGCGCGGGGTCTTCATGATGGGGCGGCTGGGCGCGCTCACCATCAGTTCGGCGGACGGCTGCTCCTTCATCCCCCAGCCCGTCTGGACCAAGTCCCGCTACAAGCTCCAGATCATGGAGCCGGTAAAGGGCAGCAAGTGCGTCAATATCGGCAGGCCCGGCGCGCTCTGGTCTTCAGCCAAGCACGCGCCGGGCAAGGACAACGCCCAGTTCATGCTCTTCGAAAAGGTGATCTGCTGCGCCGGGATACCCGTGCCATGAACAGGTCGCTTCCGCCGTGTTCCGCGCGAGACAGCCGTCCATTCCGGAGGTCTGTTCGCCAAGGCCCCTACGGCCGATGGCTTCCGTGCGGAACCGGAGCGGCGTCGCCATGCCCCCCTGGCGGCGCCGCTCCACCCCCGGCCAGCGCGGCCGCAACGCTCCCCCGATGGGATCGGCGCTTCCTCTCCGCCTGTTCCGTCCTAGCGACCGCGCTGGCCATCCCGCTCACCGCGCCCGCAGCGGCGCAGACGATGGAAGAGCGCGCCCGGGCCGCAGCCGAAGCGTCGCGCGCAAAGAGCGGCGATAGCGACGCGCTTCAGCAAAATTATGTGACGCCGGGCCTGGCCGGGCAGCAGATTTCGACGGTCGACAACAGTCGCACGTTCGCGCCCAACATCGCCTGCCAGAAAACCGCGTCGATGCTGGAGGTGCTGGTGCAACCGGCAGGGACTGGCGATCTCGGCAAGGTCACGATCGCCCGCGACACCGATCTCGACGGAACGGTCGACAGCACGGCGAACCTTCCCGTCCCGGTATCGGGCATTTGCGCGAACGGGATCGTCTCCTGCCAGCCCGGCACCTGGAATGGGTGCAGCTTCTTCCGCTGGGATGTCGACGGGGGGCGAGCGCTCAAGCTGACCTCGGTCGACATGCCCAAGCTCGCCGGATGCTATTGCCTCAACAATAGCTGCGGCACCAACCTCGCCTGGGGCAATATGGCCTCGGTGCTGCGCGACCTTGGCGGCGGGATGATTGGCGCGCTCACCACCGCCGACCCGCGCTACGGCGTTGCCGAGGCTGTGATCGACGGCCCCTCCATCCGCTATGTGGGCGCCAGGTCGACCGCCTGCTCCGCCAATCCCGACCTTCCCCAGACCGCCTATCGCGCCAATCCCGCGACGATCGCGTCGGACGCCTATGCCGCGTCCACAAGCAATTCCGTGTTCCAGGCGCTCAAGGGGTCGGCGACCGGTACGGGCACCGCGCTCCAATATCGCCATTGCTCGATCGAGCGGCGGGTGACCGTGTTGAAGCCCGGCGCGGAGGATATCATCAGCCGAACCTCGGGCGGCTATTCCACGATACAGAACGGCTCGTCCTTCGATTTCCTGATGGGCTCACCGGCGGATAACAGCCTCGCCGGCGGAAGCTGCACGCTCATCGACTTCCGCATGACGTTGCATGTGAACGACCCCGACCGCATCGTCGACGCACGGCTTGCTCAGTTCTTTGCCGACGATTGGGCGCAGGTGCGGATCGATGGGCAGTTCATCGGCTCGGGCCCCTCCGCTTGGACTAGCCTTGGCCTTCCTCCGGGCAAATGCGAACTCAAGAAAACCTTCTACGCCTATCCGAACCTCGATCTGCGGCCTTATCTTACCGCAGGCGATCATGAGATCTGGCTGCGCGTCGCGGTCGCGGAGGGCGGCGAAGGCTTCGCGCAGGTCCATGTCGAGGTCGACAACAGCTGCAAGACGCTGGAGCAGGTCGTCGATGGTTGCGGCGCGATCGCTTCCGATCCGCAATGCAAACTCGACAGCGAGCTGGTCGATGGTGTCCAGACCTGGATCAACGGCGTCGTGACCGGGCTACGCCCCCTCCCCCAGACCCGTATATTGGGCGGGCCGAGCTGCCCGACACAACTCACGCGCGACTTCTTCCTGAAGGACCGCACCTATCGCTGCGCGGTCGATGACATCGCGAAACCCGACACGAGCCGCGGCGCCTATATCATCGACCATTCGACCGAGACGATGCTGGCCGACCGGACGCGCCAGAGCGACGGAAGCTATGCGACATCGACGCGCGCCTTCAGCCTTCCCGACCGGGGCTCGGTCGCGGCCTGCGAGCCCGTGTGCAAGACCCGCGCGGCCAAGGCCAACAGCGAGGCGGCGCCCGATGGCGTCGTGGGTGCGAAACAGAATGTGCCGACCGGCTACGACACCTTCTTCCACGCCTGCACTGCGGACAATCAATGCCCGGCAGGCCCCGGTGAGGAGGTCGTCTCCGCCTGCGGTTGCCTCGACGATTTTCCCGAAGCGGTCGTGATGATGCAGACCGTGCGCCTCGCCGGCGCCGACATGGTCTGCACGGGGAGCGTGCAATGAACGGCCTCCCGACAACGAGATATTGGTATCTCGATCCGCGCGGCGCCGCGCTCGCGCTGGTGCTCGGCATTGGTTTCGTTCTCGTCTGCCCCAGTGCCGCCAGGGCGCAGCAGATCTGCGCGGCGGATCTCAACAATAACGGCGATGCGGCCGATGAAGGTGAGCAGGCGAGCTGCCGTTCCACCACCAGCGGCGCTTGGGCTTGCCCGATCCAGGAGGTCGCCTGCGTCGCGGATGCGATGGGCCAATATAGCTGCCCGGTCGGCCCGCAATATGCTTGCCTCGTAAAGACTGAGGGTGGCGCGCCGGCCTGCTCGCCCAATCAGTGTGCCGATCTCGCGACCAATCCCATCGTGGATGAGCCGCCGATGGACGATCCAGGCACCGCGCCGGACGGCGGCGTCGATGCCGACGGCAATTGCCTGGGAAAGATCGAGATATTCTCGGGACGCGGAGTGCGGTGCCGGCCCGCCGGGCTTTCGACCACCTTCGCGAACTGCTGCAAGGACAAGGGCAAGATCGTGAAGGACGGGATGGGTTCTTCCATCTCGTCGATCGGTACCAAGATCGCGGTCGCGAAGGGCGTGTTCACGGGCATGAAGGCTGCCTATGTCGCCTTCAAGGCCGGTGCGACCGCGAGCCAGGCCGCGAGTGCCGGCGCCAACGCCCTGATCGTCGGCCTCGACCCCACCTCGATCGCCGTCAGCCTGGCGATCAACTTCATGATGGAGTTCCTGTTCGCGGGTTGCGACCAGCAGGACATGGAGACGGCGATGCTGCGCTCGTCAGGCATGTGCCACGAGATCGGCAGCTACTGCACCTCGAGCTTCCTTGGCGTCTGCCTGCAGCAGGCCCGTGGCCATTGCTGCTTCAACACCAAGCTCGGCCGAATCATCCAGGAACAGGGCCGTCCCCAGCTCAAGGCCTTCAACGGCAACCTGTGGGGCACGGCCAAGAAGCCGATGTGTCGCGGGTTCACGCCGGAGGAGTTCCAGGCGCTCGATTTCAGCAAGATGGATCTCTCCGAATATTATGCGGACATCGAAGCCCGCGCCCAATCCGAAATCCAAATCGACATGGGGGAGCGCATCGATGCGTATCTCAAAGCGGTCAATCCATAGCGCCTGCATGGGCCTGCTGTTGGGCGTGGCGACGGCCGCGCTCGCGCAGAGCGTCGCGAGTGACGCCCCTCGCGGCGCTGCGAGGCAGTCCGCCGCGGACCAAGGCCAAGCGAGCATGAACCGGCTGGAGCGCGCGGTCTCCCGCGGCAAGAACGATGCGGCGCAACTTCCCGAGCCCAGGCTTCCGCGGACCGACGACCCCGCCGATCGAAGGCGCGCGTTCGACGGCCTGCACAAGCGACTTCCCGAGCCGGACATGGAAGCACGCGCTCGCGCAGCGCAGGCGCGCGGCGAGGCAAGTCTCGCGGCCGAGCGTGAGCGGCAGGCCAAGGCGCTGCGTCGGGCGCTCGGGCTAGAGCCGGCGGAAGAGCTGGCGCTCGCCAAAGCTGCGCCGCCGGTGGCCGCAGCGGGATGGGTGCCGGTCCTGTTTGTGTCCTCGTCCATGCCGATTTCGACACTGCGCAATTATGCCGTCCAGCTCGAAAAGGTTCGAGGCGTCATGGCATTCCGCGGGGTGCCCGGCGGTCTCAGGAAGATGGGCCCGATGGCGAAGCTGACGGCGCAAATCCTTAGGCTTGACCCGGGTTGCGAGGGCCCGAACTGCGTGATGCGCGACGTGCAGATCATCATCGATCCGATCGTGTTTCGCCAACATGGGATCGCCCAGGTTCCGGCGCTCGCGATGATCCCGGGCGATCCGACCCAGGCCTATTGCGAGCGCGACGAGGAAAGCCCCCGCGCGACCCATGTCGTCTTCGGCGACAGCGCGCTTTCGGGAATGTTCGAAGAATATGCCCGTCTCGGGGGGAAGGAGGAGGTGAGCCATGCTCAGGCTCTTGCTCGCGCTCGCTAGGGCGATCGCCGGCCTGTGGCCGCGTCTGCGCCGATTGCCGCGCAAAGCGGCGGTGGCGCTGGGCGCACCCGGCCCTGACGCACCGGCGCGACCCGAACGCCTGTGGCTGGCAATGCTGGTCGTCCTGCCCCCTGCGCTGTTCGCGGCGCTCGTCGTCCCGCAGGTCACTCTGGTCATGTCGCCGTCGATCGAGGCTTTCGCGGTGCACAAGAGCCCGGGGCCGATTGCACGCGGCGACTATGTCATGTTCACGCTCCATCACCCGATCGCCGGGCCAAAGCCGGTGTCCGTCACCAAGCATGCACTCTGCATGGCCGGCGACCGGCTGACGATGTTCGAGACCCCCTCGCCCCTCATCCCTCGTAGCAGAGACGGTCATTATTATTGCAACGGCGTGCTCCTGGGCGTGAGCCTTCCGCAAGCCCATAACGGGATGAAGCTCGAGCATATGAGCTGGAGCGGAATCATTCCGCCCGGCATGGTCTATGTGGGTTCGACGCATCCGCGCGGATTCGACAGCCGTTATTTCGGATTGCTCCCGATCGCGCGTCTCACGCGCATGGAGCGCATCCTGTGACCGCGCGCGATCAACGGACGCTCGCCGAGCACATCCCGCAGCGGAGTGACTCTGGCGATCTTCAGGAGGCTGTGATCGCCCCTGCGCAATGCGGGGTGTCGTCAGTCTTGCAAGGCCCGGACGGCCTCGATGGGCATCAGGAGAACGCGCTCTCCCAACGGCGAGGCGATGAAACCATGCCGTTCGTAAAAGCCCACGGCATCGTCGTCGATCGCGTGTACGATGACGGCGCGAACGCCGGCGATCTCCGAGGCGGCCGCGCAGCGGCGGAGCGCGTCGGCGAGCAGATCGGGACCCAAGCCAAACCCCTGGAAGGCGGAATCGACGGCCAGCCTTGCAATGAGAAGGAGAGGCACCTTGTCCGGCATGCCCTTTCGCAGCTTTGCCGTGGGCAGCGCCGCACGCTCCTCCATCGCGGTCGTGATCGTATAATAGCCCACAACTTGACTGGGCCGGTCAGCACCGCACACGACGTAGGTGCGGGCCGAAGCGCCTTCACTGGCGAGCGCGCGCTCGTTGAGCCAAAGATCGAGCGAGGCGTGCCGTCCATTGCGGAACGCATCGACATCATGGTCGAAGTTCAATCGCTCAGGCGGCGTAACACGGCGCGTGGACATGGAAATGAGCGACGCGTCCGATCATCGATTCCAGAGCGGTTCGCGCTTCATCAGCTTTTCAAGGCTAGGCGACGGCACGGCCGGCGCATCGAGAAGGCTAAGAAACTGCTCATGGCTCTCGGCATCCAGAAAGAAGGTTCGCTGATCGAGGATGGCGGCCTCGGCTTCCCGCCGCGCGCTCGCAAGCATGAACTCGGACAGTTTCTGGCCTCGCAGAGAAGCGGCGCGGCTGAGCATCGCCTTGAGCTCGGCTGCAGCCCTGATCTGGATGACATCGTCCTTACGCGCAGAGGCGCTTCGGTCGGAACGGGCGTGCTGTGCCATATCGCTAAACTCCTTGCCGGCATTTGGCGATTTGCCACGACAATGTCAATACATTTGTACCTCCCTCGTCATCGGCTTCTCGTCGTGGGCTTGGCCGGAGCAGCCTTCTTCGCCGTTCCCCAATCTGTCGGTGCGCAAGGCGCGAGCCCGACTGCCGTGGCGTCCAAGCAGGGCTATTGGTGGTATCAGGCGCCGCCTGCGCCTCCCGAAAAGCCAGACGAGGCGGATGCGCTTGTGAAGCCGGTCATCCCGCCCATGGCGGAGCTGGCGACCTGGACGCCGCCGAAGATTCGCAAGCTCATCGAGCAGCAGCGGGACTATGCAGCGACGGTGCTGACGGTCGATGCCGTCGCGGATTTCTGGCGGCTTCAGGATTTTGCGCGGCGCAAGGCAAGAGCGTTCGCCGGCGTCACCCAGATCGCGATGCTGCAATATCCCGAACTCAACTCGAAGTCCGCTAATCCGATGGTGGGCGACGCGCGCTCCGAGCTGACCGCCGAGAAGGACGCCACTCGCCGGTCCTATCTGCGCGCCCATGCGGGCGAGTTCGCGCTCGTCATGTTCTCGCGTTCGACCTGCGGCTATTGCCGTGTCCAGTGGCCGATCATCCAGCGCTTCCAGGAAGAGATGGGCTGGCAGGTCACGCCCATGGATCTGGACAAGCGGCCCGACCTGAGGGAGCGGTTTGGAGTCGAGATCACACCGACGACGATGGTCATTCGCCGAGGAAGTCAGCAGCGCATGATCATCGCCTCGGGCGTCGAGGCTTATCCCAACCTCGCGCAGATGGCTTATCAAGCGGTCCGCCTGCTGCGCGGCGACATCCGGCCGGAACAGTTCATGACCGGTCCGGGGGAGGATGCGGGCTTCTTCGACGCGCTTGGCAACGGCCCGGTATCAGCGACCGATCCGCGAGCGCTCGGCGGCGATCTCGTGAAAACCTCCAGCGAGCCGAGGCCATGATGCGCGGTCTCATCCTCCTCGGCATCCCGGGCCTCGTCATCGGCATGGGCTCGGCATCCGCGCAGACCGTTAGCCGCGAGGACGCGATGCGAGCGGCGATCCACCCGGTCGACGATGCGAAGACCCTGCAGGCTTGGCTCTCGCGCGTTCCTGTCACGCGTGACTTTCCAGATGACTTCACGACAACGCTACGCGGACATGGCGCCGCCTTCATCATCGAGATGACGACAAGCCCCGGCTGCATACCGTGCGGCGACCTCTGGACAAAGCTGGCCGCGCTGGGCGCGCGCTATGGTTGGCAGGTACGCACCATCGGCAGTCAGGAGGCGATGATCCGGTCGGGACGCCTCGGTTTGCCCTGGGTCGGACATCCGGTCGCCTGGGTGCGGCCGATGGCGGACGATGCGCGTGTCGTGCCGGTGGCGATCGGCACCGACCATTCGCCCAATCTGGCCCGCAATCTCTATCTGGCCGCGAAGATGCTGACGGGGGTGAGGCCCGACGTCGGCGTCCGGGCCATGTCCAAGTTCACCGGCATCGTGGGGCTGTCGGCGAAGCGTGCAGGAAGGCGCTGAGCAATGGCGGCCTCGGTCCTTCCTTCGTCATCCCCAATCATCCGGAGTCCGCCATGTTCGCTTGCCACCGCGCCATCGTCCGTTCGCTGATCGCCCTTGCCCTCGCGACGATCGTTGCCGCAGTTCCCGCTCACGCGCAGAGCTGGGCCGAGAGCTGGTTTGACAATGTGACCTATACGTCGCCGGGCAGCTTCCAGGACCAGACGCGGGGCTACATCACGGCCGGTGGCATGTCGGGCCGCGTCGATGTCCACAACGACTATCTCATGTCGGTCAGCCTGCCCAAGGTCCGCGCCGGCTGCGGCGGGATCGACATGTTCCTTGGCGGTATGTCGTTCCTCGATCCGGACTATCTCGTCCAGAAGCTCGAAAGCATTCTCCAGGCAGCTCCCGCGGTCGCGTTCCAGTATCTCCTCGAGACGCTCGACGAGAAGATGGGGAACATCATCTCGAAGATGGAAGCGGCGACCAATTTCCTGAACTCGATCCAGGTCAACGATTGCCGGCTCGCCAACCGCATGGTGCAGATTGCCAAGGGCGACGACAATATGTCTGGGATCATCGAGGAGATGACCGGCTATCGCTCGGTCAAGCAAGGGTTCGCCAAGAGCTACCAGCAGAGCCGCGAGAAGATCGAGGCCAACAACAACAATCCCACCGAGGATTTGAAGGACGCGCTCGCCAACTGCCCGGCAGAGGTGACGGACATTTTCCGCACCGGCTCGCTCCTCGCCCACGCCGCGCAGCGGGTCGGCGCCGGCGACTGGGCGAGCGTGATGCGTGCCCGGGTCGGCGACGTGTACATGCGCTGGGACGATGGCGACCGAGTGCCGCTCTTCACGGCTATCCCCCAATGCCCCGCGCAGGACACGGAAAGCGCGCAGGATTTCCTGACGGGGCGCGTCCAGCGCCGCACGCTCAATTTCCCGCCCACCGGCGCCGACTGCGCGCAGGACGGCAGCGGACGCGGTGCGCTCGTCCTGGCGCGCGAGCGCATGCAGTCGATCGCCACCAAGATCCGCACGCGCGCTGCGCTGGCGGCCGAGGAACGGCAGTTCGTGGCCAATGTCCGGACGCTTCCCGTCTATCGCATGCTCGAATGGGGCGTGCGCCAGGGCGTCGTCGACTCGGTGATCGCCGACACGGACGAACTGGTCGCGCTCACCCTCGCCTACCAGATGCTCAACGATCTCACCCGCACCATCGACTTCACGGTGACCAATGCAGATCGAGGAGCCACGGTGGCGGGGTCGGCCGACAGCAACAACGCCAATGTCTGCCAGACGCGGATTCTGTCCAAGGGCATCGAGCAGCTACGGGATTTGAGAGACGAGGTGCTGCGCCAACGCGCGCAGATGCGCCAGAGCTATATGGCGGCCCTCAACCAGACCAACCTCTCCGCCAACTATGCCGGGCTCCTGCGCGAGCGCGATCGGGACGCCCGTGACGCCGCCGGCGCCGCGGCCCGCAACCAGTAGGATCCTGTCATGCGCCGGCTTCCAAGGCTTCTTGCCGCCCTTCCCGCCCTGCTCCTCGCTTCCCCCGCCCTGGCGGTCGACACGAGCTTCCACACCTATGACGGCTTTGCCGAGACGGTCGAGGCTTTCCGGCTGGTGTCGATGATCTTCGGCGATCCGCGTTACGAGACGCTGGTGATGATCGTCGCGACGGTCGGGATCGGCCTCGGCGCGATCATCGCCAGCGTGCGCGGGACTGGCATGGGGCTGGTCGCCTTCGGCTTCCAGATCCTCATCGGCGTCGGCCTGTTCGTCGGACTCGTCGCCACGACGGGAACGGTCCATGTCTACGACCGGGTGCGCAACGCCTATCAGCCGGTCGGCGGCGTTCCCAACCTGCTCGTGCTCGTCGCCGGCGCGACCAACATGATCGAGCGCGCGATGGTCGAGACGATAGACGACAACACGCTCGATCCCAATGCCAAGATCGAGTTCGGGGCCGGCGGACACAGCTTCGACTTGTTCCTGAACGCCGTTTCGCCGCGCGGGCCAATGACCGACGTCTTCCTGGACGCGACAATCAAAGACTATGTCCGGCAATGCTATCCGGTGGCGCGGGTGTCGGCTGCCTATGGCGTGGACGATGACCAGCTCTTCCGGACTTCGACCGACTTGCCGGCTTCCTTCGCGGCGATGGCAGGCCCCGCTACCTTCTCAACGGTCTATACCGAAGCCGACAAGGGCGGCACGACGGTCAGTTGCAGCGATGCCTGGGCGTATATCTCGGATCGCCTGTCCGACCCGGTCCTGTTCGACGGCTATACGAAGCAAATTTGCGCGCGAACCGGCTATGACACGGACAATGTCCAGCAGATGACACGATGCCGGCAACAAGTCGGAGAGATGGGCCAGATGATGCTCGGCCGGCCGCTGAGTGCGCAGGCCTTCCTGACGCACATTCTGCTCGGCAACACGGTGGGCGACGTGCTGTTCGAGGATTCACCGGCGAGTGCGGCGAGAGTCATGGCCAATCGGGCAGTCATCTCCAACGGCCTCGCGACCATGTCGGTGGCGAACGAATGGATGCCGACGATCCGCGCCACCGTGTTCGGCATCATGCTGTTCATGATCCCGATCGCGCTCCTGTTCATCCTGACGCCGATCAATCTGCGGGTCGCGAGCTTTGCGCTCGGCATGTTCGTCTTTGTGGCGCTCTGGGGCGTTATCGATGCGGGCATCTATCAGCTCACGCTCGGTCGCGCGACGGCGACGCTCGCGGAGTTGCGCTCGAACGCGCTTGCGGCCAACGCCTGGCTGCTCGCGCCTTCGGCGGCGATGAAGGCGCTGGCGATCTTCGGCAGCTTTCGTACGGCCGCCGCCGGCTTGGCCGGCGCGTTCGTCTTTACCGTGTTCCGCTTCAGCGGCAATGTGTTCACCTCCTTCACGTCGGGCTCCCTCGGCGTGGCGAGCCAAGGCACGGCCGCCGCCGCGCCCATGGGTACGGCCGAGGGACAAGCGTCTGCGCTGGAAGCGCAGGCCTCGGCTTTGGGCACCCGCTCCCGCGCCGCTGCGTCATCGAGCTTCGGCGATTTCGGGGAACGATCGACCTTCGGCGCCAACCGCGTCTTCGGTGAGGCAGGTCATATCCTTGGCCAGCGAACCGGCACCCCGGGCGGGACGGCGATGGCGCTTGGCGGCATCGAGGGCTCTCGTCAGCTTGGCAGCCTTGCGCCGGCGTTGGCTGGCCGGGATCTCGCCGACCCGGCGGTTGCGCGCGCCGTTCAGGCCAATGCCGCGACCACTGCGATCCACCAATTTGCCGAGAAGGATGCGCTCAGGAGCCTCGGGACGGGCTATTTCGGCCAGGGTGAGGCCGGCGAGAGGACGTTCGCGGCCTTCAGCCAGAACCTGGTGCAATGGCGCGCGTTCGGCGACAGCCGAGCTTACGGCATGATGATGCAGGCGGCCACGCGCCATTTTGAGCGGGCCGGCTATTCGGCGAGCGATGCCGAGCTCAAAGCCTCGGGCGTGATCGGAGAGGCCCAGGCCGATCCGACTTTCGCCAAGCTGATCGCCAACACGTTCGACCAGGAGCAGATGCTGAGGAACGATCTCACGTCGGCGCAGATCCAGGTCGGTGCGATGGAAGGGCGCCGCGACTATGCCGGCGATAATGTCGCGGGCGTCGAGCGCACCAATGTCGCGACCGAGCAGGGCTGGCGCAGCGGCAGCAATCACGGCCAGCGAGAGGCGGCTTCGATGCTCGGTCTCTCCGTCGACGAGACGGCGCGTCGGGTCGGGTTCATCAATGCGCTGTCTGGCGAGGCGAGAAGCACCGCCGTTACGCAGCTCGGGCGCGCGACGGGAAGGAACGAGGCGCAGGTCATGGCGGCCCTTGAGCGCTACAATATGGCGGTGCAGGTCGGAACCGCTGATGGCGCCACTGCCGAAGCGCGCCGCGAGGGCACCAGCGTCTACGGACGGACGGCCGAGGCGGCTGGGTACGACTTTGCCGAGCGCTCCGGCAAGCTCGATGCGCAGCGGGAAGTCGGAACCGCAGGCACGCGCGGCGCGGCGCGGATCGGCGAGCAGCGGCGTCAGGCGGAAAATTTCGGCTTTGCCGAGGGCGCGGAGGCAGCCGGCGTATCGACGCGCGAGGCAGCGCGGCTCGACAGCTTCATCCAGGCATTGAGCCGGACCGCGGGCAACCAGGTCGACATGGCCGAGGGCGGCGCCGAGGGCGTGGCCGACCGCGCGCGTAACGAGCGGCTCACCTCGATCGTCGATCGGGAGCGGCTCACCCGCATGCAAAGGCTTCTGGGCGACAACGGCATCCAGCTGACCAAACGACAAATCGCGATGGACCAGAATGGCGACCTTGGCCTCAATCTCACGCCTGAGACGGCGGCGGCCATGTGGAGAGCGGGGCTCATCAACGAAAGCCAGCTGGGAGCGATCGCCAATGGCGGGCACGCCCGCTTCAGCTTCGCGCACAACGATCTCCTCGTCTCCAGCGGAACGGATTTCAGCCGGTCGGCGCGCAGCGACACCAGCACCCGGTTCGAGGCCGGCAAGCAGGCGGGACCGGATACGATTGAGCATTTCATGGGCGGCGGCGCCGAAGGCCAGGCCATGCTCGCCAACTGGCTGCGCGGCGGGTTCGAGATGGACCGCAAGGGCGAATGGCGCCTGAAGCCGCAGGTCGCCGACACGCTCCAGCGCGATGTCCAGGCGATCATGGCGCAGACCGGCTGGCAGAGAACGCTGTCACGTTCGGCCCAAGATCAGACGACGATGGGTACCAGTGTCAACGTGGAACTCGGCCGTTCAGTCGGCGTATCCGAAAACGAAGACATCGGTGAACGCGGGCAAGGGGCCGGAAGAAGAACACAGGGCCGGCGTACTCAAGCCCCACAGAAGATGCAATCAACGTCGGGGCGCGTTGGCGCAAGCGTTGGGTTTAGCAGCAGAGACACAGGTTCCACGAGTGAGGCTGCGGGGTCAACGCTTGATATCGTCAACTATGACGTTCGCGAATCCATCGCCGCCGCAGAGCGCGCAGCAGCCCGTTCCAGCGACCCGGAAGCAGCATTCTCCCGCGAATTGTCAAACCGCGTCCTCGGTGACGAAGGCATACGCAATCGCTACCTCAAAAATGCAGATAATGGGCGCGCTACCTTCGATATCACCGGGCCGCTGACGTCACTGGAACAGAACTCGGTTCTTGCGAAAGGGAGCTTCTCAACTGATATCGAAAGCAGTCCGGGTGACGGCGACACCAGCTTCAAGAAGCGTTAAGAGTGCTTACCTGTGTGCGGATTGATGTACCCCGCATTGAGGGGGTTCAACGGGTTGCCGATCCAGAGTACTCCCGACCGCGGGTCGAACATGTCAGTTGTGGCGGCCAGATCTTTCATCGCGCGATCATGCTCCGCCCAAATGCGTTTCGTCACAGTCGAAGCTTCCTCATCGGACAGCGGCGTTCCATCACCTTGCCCCACAAAGTGGCCCAGACGCTCTCGGACGTAGCCGACGCCCAGCACCATAAGCGCCGTCATCGGGAAGAATAGGACATTCAGATAGCCCGCGAGTGCCCCACGATAGAATGCCGCGAGAAAGTCAACGCGTGTCGCCACTGCCATCCCGAGCCACCAGACGGGAATGGCGGACCACCAAAGCTTGGCATACCAAGGCCGCCAGAGCCACTTCGACAGCTTCGGCTGGTCAGCGGCGCTTTCCACCTGATGTTTGTCGATGGTAGTGCCCATCGGGAAATCCCTTCCACTGCCCCATATCACTGATCGGGCCAGATTTCCACGGTCTACATAGTCGTCTCAAGGCGAGATTCGGGCGGAGCGTGACCTTTCGCCGACTATATTGCGCTCTCGACATCGGTCTTGGTGAAGTCGTCCCCTACGAAGAGGAGAGGACATCCATGCTCCCTGGCGACTTCATAGGCGAAGCAGTCGCCAAAGTTGAGCCCGGCTGCATGAACGCCCTTTCCCCACTTGGAATAGGCCGAGGCAACGCGGCGCGCAGCGGCTGGGGTCACACTCACGATCTCGAAGCCAAGCCCGTCGATCAGGCTCACCATTTCCTCGGCGACGTTCCGTCGGGCCGAGACGATCAGAGTCTCGGCCACGGTCCCGGCGGAGATGATCAATTCATCCGCAGCCTCGATCGCATCGCTACAGGTAGCCGCATGCGGTTCATCAAGGACGATCGCCATCAGTGCAGACGTATCGACCGCGATCACGCGGGCAAACCATCGTCGCCATAGAGGAAATCCTGGCTATGCGCAGCGTCAGGACCGGTGGTTGCCTTCGCCGCCCCAGCTATCCGAGCGGCGTCCAGGAGCTTGCGGCGCGCCGTTCCATCGCTCGCCGGACGGACGGGGACCAACCTCACTGCCGGTTGTCCATGTCGCGTCAGGACAATCTCGTCTCCAGCTTCGGCCCGCCGCACCAACTCGGTCAGCTGCGCCTTGGCGTCGCTCACAGAGACTCGCATGTTGAACTCCCACTGGCCGTCGGCTACATGAACATTTTTGGACTATTGAATGGTCCATGTCAAGATGTTTGCCCAATGCCGTGGCCACGTCAGGGCATAGCTCCCTGGTCAGCGGGTACCCTGCGACTGTCTGGATCAAGGTTCGTCATGTGGGCGGCTGCGCAGCAGAATGCGCCATAATCGGGCAAGCAGATGACGTTTCGGTCCGCGACGGACCCGAATGTGAAAGCTGGCAGGTGGCGGGTCTGAAGACAAATCGCCTTGAGTATCGGATCGGGAGGCAAGGCTGTTGCGCCTGGGTGAGGGCAAATCGCCTTCGCGGAACAGCGAGCCTTGGTACGAATCGTTCTTCGTGGACATCGCCGGAGTATAGTGGATGGATGTGCCGATAGAACACCTCCGCAGACCGACGCTCCCTGGCTGACATGGGAGGTCCACGGGCGGAGCCTTGGACTTAGTCATATCAGCCGTTTGCTCGCGAAGGGGCGATTGGTCTTGCGATAGCGGCTAGAGCAGTCTATATCTGACTAGCTAGTCAGGAGATAATCAATGGGCACGGCAGTTGGCAAGACGGAAGGTGAGAAATCCGGTCCCCGCAGTACGTGGAAACTCGAAGATGCCAAGGCCCGCTTCAGCGAAGTGGTCCGGCGCGCCCAGAGCGAGGGACCGCAGCGGGTCACGGTCCGCGGCCGGGAGGCCGTGGTGGTGATGAGCGTGGACGAACTCGACCGGCTTCTGCCCAGGGATGCGGGCAAACCTGCGTTCGTTCCGTTCCTCGAGGGCCTCGGACTCGATGGCCTCGACCTTGAGCGCGAGATCGACCGCGGGCGGGACGTCGCCTTGTGAAAGGCTGGCTGCTGGACACGCATATCGTATCTGCGTTGGCCAGCCCGAACGGTGCGCCAAGCGTCAAGGCATGGGCGACAGCGCAACCCGAGCACCGGATGTTCCTGAGCGTCCTGGCGCTCGCGGAATTCGATAAAGGCATCCACAATCTCGAGCCGGAACATCCGGATCGTTCGCGCTATATAGCGGCCCGCGACGCCCTCGCTGAACGCTTCAGCGACCGGCTCCTCTCCGTTCACGACGCCATCGTCTATCGCTGGGGCGCAATTTCGGGTGAGGTGAAGCGGCGCACGGGGCAGTCCCCGCCGGTGATCGATACGCTGCTCGCGGCAACCGCGATCGAGCACGACCTCTTCCTCGTGACGCGAAACATCAAGGATACTCGCCACAGCGGCGCCGTGATCTTCAACCCGTGGGAAGACGAGCCTTCGCGCTTCCCTCTCACATGACCCGAATGACGATGAGACGATGAAAACCGAACTCGACCATCTTCCGGTAAACAAGCGGCGCGAACTCGATCGGGTCATCCGGATCCTCTTTGAGGAGTTCGAGGACGCGCTTGGCCAGCCGACTGGGCCGCGCAAGCTTGGCCGCATCCTCAAGATCATCCTCTACGGCTCCTATGCGACCGGACGGTGGGTGCATGAGCCGCATACCGAGAGGGGCTATCGATCGGATTTCGACCTTCTCATCATCGTCAACCAGAAGGAGCTGACGGACAGAGCCGAATATTGGGAGAAAGCGGAAGAACGCCTCGACCGGGAAACCATGATCCTCAACCGCCTGCGCACGCCGGTCAATTTCATCGTTCACACGCTGCAGGAAGTGAACGATGGGCTGGCTCATGGCCGCTATTTCTTTATGGACATCGCGCGCGATGGCATTGCGCTGTATCAAGTCGACAACAGCGAACTGCACGAGCCCAAGCCCAAGACCCCGCAGCAAGCCTATGACATGGCGAAGGGTTATTTCGACCAGTGGTTCGGCCTCGCTATATCGTCGCGGATGCTTTATCAGTTTGCCTACGACAACAAGCAATTTCCCGACGCAGCCTATAATCTTCAACAGGCGTGCGAACGTCTCTATTACTGCGTTCTTCTCGTCTACACCTTCTACACGCCCTATAGCCACAATATCAAATTCCTTCGGACGCGCGCTGAAGCGATTTCTGCGCGCCTCGTCGAGGCCTGGCCAAGGGAGACCCGCAAGCAGGAAGCGCACTTCAACAAGCTCAAGGATGCCTATGTGAAAGCCCGGCATTCCGAGCATTTCAAGATGACGGAGGAGGAATTCGCGTACCTCTCCGAGCGTGTCGAGGTGCTTGGCACGATCGTCAACGAACTCTGCCAGGAGAGGCTGTCAGAGCTGCGCGCCGAGCTATAGGCGCTTTATCCCATATTCAGACGAGCCTTGCAGGAGGAAATGAATGAACAACAGCGACTTGGCCGAAAAGCTGGCAGCGGTGATCGGCGTCACAAAGGCTGATGCCCGCAAGGCGGTTGATACGGTCTTTGCCGCAATCGCGGAATCCGCCTCGAACGGCGAGGAAATCTCGCTCAACGGCTTTGGCAAGTTCAAGGTCAAAGACACGCTGGCGCGGGAGGGACGCAATCCGGCTACGGGCGCAACCATCCAGATCGCCGCGTCGAAAAAGCTCACCTTCGCGCCAGCCAAGGCGATCAGGGATAAGCTGAACGGCTGAATTCCTAACGACCGGCGATTGATGAATCGCCGGTCAAGCCGTCATACGACCTCATCGTCTCCACAAACCTTCAGCATTCGCCTCTCCGCGTCGTATCATGGTGAGCATGAAGCGGCATGGCAGGCGTCTATCGATTGCCGCCCACTCTGCCAATGTCCAGCGAAACGGCATAAAGGGTTTCTATCCGGGAGAAAGTTGTGGCAGCTGAAGATATATCCGATGCCGCTGCGCGGTGGCTCGCGCTGGCCCTCGTTGAGAATTGTGTACGCAATTCTCAACTGGAGGATCTCCATGCTGGCACGACCCCAGGAACAGCGGTCGGCGATTTTAGCGATGTGAAGGTGGTTACGCCCTTTGGTGACATCCCATGGAACCAGCTTTCGCGGATCTCCGATGCAGAAATGATGGCGTTGATGATCGACATCGTCAACAAGGTCTACACGTTTCTCACGCATCTTGAGGATGTGGTGGTTCTGCGGGATTCTGCACGCTGGAATCGGCCTGAGCATGACCCTGCCCTGCTCGCCTTCGCCAATCGCCGTGCGGCTTCTCGAGGAGCGGAAGGCGAAAGGAAGGACTGAGAGATCAGCCTTGCCCGCGCTATGAAAGCTCAGCACGCGCAAATCTGACGGCGCCATTTTGCAGGCGTTATGCCGGATGCCTTGGCAAACGCTTTGGTGAAGTGGGCCTGGTCGGAGAATCCGCACTCGAGAGCGACTTGCACCAGGGGTAGCGCGGTATCGGCCAAGAGGCGTTTTGCGCACACGATGCGCTGCTGAACAAACCAGGCATAGGGTGCGATCCCAACCGTGTTCGTGAAAGCTCGCACAAAATAGCAGAGCGACAATCGGCACAGAGACGCGATTTCGGAGATCGAGATTGCGTTGCTGAGATTACACCGCATCGTGCGCATGGCCAGACTGACCTGCCAGGGGGCAAGCATCGGCCGACTGCTCGTCTCTCCTCTGGGTCCCCCGAAACCCTTCTGCCGTCCGGTCGGCACAGATTGTGTTTTAGTCTGCGCCAACCGCGCGCACGACGTCGCGCTCGCGCCCACACTTCCAAAAGCCGCCATGGCGACCCCCAACGGGTTGCGAGGCAGATTGCTTGCGCCGGGGACCTCAGCGCCCTGCCTCATCGGCCACCACCAGGAGACGCTAGGGCGCAAGCCGAGGCGCGTTCGAAGGAGGAAGCCCTACTATTCCCAATGGGGGGACACATTGGCGATCCAAAATGCGCCCCACTTTTTTGTCCGAGTTCAGCGCCGGGCCTCCCGTAGCCATCCGGTGAAGACCGCAGGCCGCCACCGAATGGCGGCTTCAGCGGACGCCCAGAGGAGCAATGATGTCGTGGGGACCGGAAAATCTGCTTTCTGGCGCGGAAGGCAGGTTAACGGCCAGCGATCCGTCTTATGACGATATGGCCCAAATCATTACAGTTGCGGCCTTGGGAGTCACCATACCTCACCAACTCGCGCCGTCGATGAACCGGCGGGGCAGCCCATTCCACAACGCCGGGTCAAATAGTCTGAGATTGATGCCCATCCGGTCGTACGTCGGATCGCGGGGGCTCCAGTGGGTGGTGACGCCACATGTCGCGCAATGCCACAACGTCAGGGTGGCGTCGCCCTGTACATAGCCTACGCCCATGCCCGCGACTTTCACTTGGCTGGGCGAGCGGTAGGTCCACAGTGCTCCGGTTCGCCGGCAGATCGAGCAATTGCACTCACCGGCATCGACAGGATCATCCTCAATCGCAACGCGGATTGTCCCGCAGTGCAGCTTCCCTCATGCTTCATGCCAGCATCTCCTGCACTCAACCGGACAAGCCTTGGTTTGTTAGATCTGCAACAAATACGATGACAAGGGAACGCCATACCAGGTTAAACCGGTACGGTAATGTCGTCCCCGTGCAACCGTTCGGTGGCACGGACGTGGGCCTCGACTAGCCTTTCGAGCGGCATCAGCGCCAGTCAGACCGGCCGCTTGGGACGACGTAAGACCTTCCTCAGATATATCTCCGCTCGAGTGAGCTCCTTTTGAACCGTGCGCTTGTGCAACCCGAACTCGGCGGCAATCTCGCTTTGCGATTTCTCGTCGCGCCACTTGGCCAGGAATATTGCCTGCCGCCGAGGCGGGAGGGTATGAAGCGCCTGCAAAGCTCGCGTCATTTCGTCCGTGGCCAAGGTGGCGGCTTCCTGACTCGGCGCATTGTCCGGAATATCGAGAAGCCCAGCATCCTCCATGTTGATCGCGCGCCAGTCGCTCCGCCTCCTGTTCTTTGCGAGATTGATGGCCATCCGGTAGAGGTAGAAGCGTGGGTTATGGAGATCGCCGATAGACGGGTCCGCCCTCAGCTTGACATAGACGTCGTGGAGCGCCTCAGCTGCAGCCTCGGAGGAACGCAGATGCGCCGAGAGGCGCATTTGCAGCGCCCCATATTCAATCTCAAGAAGGGCAAGAAGTTGCTCAACCGGGCTCTGGTTGGTCGCTTGGAACGAAGCGTCGAATTCGCTCGCCTGCGCAGGCTGGAGTGGTTCCGAGTCGTCAATCATTGCCTTCCAGACTTTAGCAGGGATCGGTTCGCCAATTCCGACGTGAACTCGTTGTTTGCTCTCACCGCAGCTGACCGAGTTCGGTGCGGATAGAAGCTGTGGCGCAGATGTTGTGAGGAGCTAGGCCCTTTCACCAAGACTCATGGCCCGGTTACGACCTGCGCCGCGGAGCCAGAATCGGACCAGGTTTGCGGCCTCGCGATCGCCGGATATCCCGGCGCCGCGCCGCCTGCGTTTCCGTTCGCATCTGTGCGAGCACCTGGCGAAGGCCATGCAGTTGATCCACGAGGTGGAGCACGATGTCGACGCCTTCGTCGTTCACGCCGAAGTCTCGCTTCAGATCATGTATGAGGCGCGCGCGGGCCGCGTCCATGTCGGTCAGGACGATGGTCGTGGATCTGCGCTCGCCAAGGAGCCATTCGCGATCGATCCACTGCTCGAGCGAGTGGAGTTCGATCCCCGAGTGGGATAGAAATTCGTCCAAGTCTATCATCGCAAGGCCTCACGAGGATTGAAATTCTTGCCGGCTTCCCAGGTCGAAACGAATTGTATGAGTTCCGGATCGGCCGGCTTGGGCAGCACGATCCTGAGCTTCACGAATTGATCGCCACGACCGCCGCCCAGCCGAGGGGCACCCTTGCCTTTGAGGCGCAGCGTGCTGCCACTGTTCGAATTGGCCGGCACGGTCATCGTCACATCACCGGTTGGCGTGGGAACGCGGATCTTGCCGCCGAGGACGGCTTCCCTCAGCGAGATCGGAACGTCGATCGTGATGTCGTCGCCATTGCGGAGGAAGCGTGGGTCGGATCGAACCTCGATCTCGATATATGCGTCTCCTGGGCCGCCCTTGCCGGCGCCAGGTGCGCCCTTGCCCTTGAGGCGCAGCGATTGACCATCAACGACGCCCGCCGGGATCGTCACGTCGAGCGTGCCGCCCGCTGGCAGGGTTATCCGCTGTGAACCGCCGGTGATCGACTCCACGAAGCTGACCGAAAGGCGATAGTGCAGGTCTTGCCCGCGGCGATTGGCGCGCGCCTGTGCGCTGCGACGGAAGAGTTCGGCGAACGGATCGTCGCCTGCGGCAAAATCCGCAAAGCCAGCGTTACTCGAATAATGGCCGGGGTCCGACCCGGCATAGTCACGATAATATTGCTGTTGGGGCCGCTCTGCGCCGGTCTCGTCGATCTCGCCCGTGTCGTAACGCCTGCGTTTCTCCGGGTTGCTCAGCAGATCGTAGGCGCCTGCGACTTGCTTGAACTTGTCCTCGGCCGACTTGTCGCCAGGGTTGAGGTCCGGATGGAGCTTCTTCGCGAGCTTGCGATACGCTTTCTGGATATCGTCCCCGCTCGCGGACGCGGCGACGCCGAGAACTTCATATGGATTGCTCACCTGCTACGCCTCCTGGCCGCGCTGAGGATCGGCGCGAACCCTTCCGCAGCATTCGCCGTCAGCCTCGGTATATCCATCTCCTGGCCGCATCCCCTCGTCACGCGGACTTCAGCCGCCTCAGGCCAAAGGCAAGTGAGATAAGGAAAACACCGCGGAAGAGAAAGCTGAAGCCGATGATCGCCGCCACGAAGGCAAGCCCTGCCAGCGGGCCGCTGATCACCAGATAGGTACCCAGCCCGATATCGACGACGCCGAGCAACAGCCTCCATCCCTTGTCATGCGTACCTTTCAGTCCATAGAAAAGCTGGGAAAATCCTGAGACGAACAGCCACAGCCCGATCGCCCAAGCGAGCGATGCGGCACCCTGGAATGGATCGAACAGCACGAAGAGGCCTGCGAGTACCGCCACGACGCCGAGGAGCAACTCCAGCACCTTCGATCGGGTGGAAAAGGCTGACAGTCCAGCGACTATCGCGATGACGCCATAGGCAAGCAATATCGCTCCGAAGATCACGCCGGCGGCAAAGCCCGTCGCGAGCGGGTTCAGGAAAGCCAGGATCCCGCCCAGGATCAGGAGCACGCCATAGGTCAGAACCCATCCCCAACCGGTGGATGCCGGAAACGGCGAACCCCAGACCCCCTTATTTGCTTCGTGCGCGCTCATAAGCTTTCTCCCTAATTCGTTCGGGCAATCCTTCGTCAACTGCTGCTGTCGCCCAATTCAGTCCCACGCTATTCCAGGCGGCCATCGTAACTCTTAGCCTATATTCAGCACGAGTACTCCGTCACCCTCATCGATATGGACGGTCGATCCGTCGCGGATCTCGCCCTGGAGGATCAAGTCGGCGAGCGGATCCTGGAGAAAGCGTTGCACCGCGCGTTTCAATGGCCGCGCGCCGTAGACCGGATCATAGCCGGCGCGGCCGAGCCAGGCGCGGGCCGCATCGGTGAGGTCGAGCGTGATCTTGCGGTCCTGGAGCAGCTTGCCGACGCGGGCGACCTGAATATCGACGATGGGCGCCATATGGTCGGCGCCCAGCCTGTGGAACAGAATAATCTCGTCGAGGCGGTTGAGGAATTCCGGTCGGAAATGGCCGCGGACGATTTCCATCACCTGGTCCTCGACCTTCTCGACCGATTCGTCGTCGGCGAGGCCCGCAATATACTGGCTGCCCAGATTGCTGGTCAGCACGATGATGGTGTTGGTGAAGTCGACCGTGCGGCCCTGGCCGTCGGTCAGCCGCCCGTCGTCGAGCACCTGCAGGAGAATGTTGAACACGTCGCCATGCGCCTTCTCGACCTCGTCGAAGAGGACGACCTGATAGGGGCGGCGGCGAACCGCTTCGGTCAGCACGCCGCCCTCTTCATAGCCGACGTAGCCCGGAGGGGCGCCGATCAGCCTGGCGACCGAGTGTTTCTCCATGAACTCGCTCATATCGATGCGAACCATCGCGTTGTCGTCGTCGAACAGGAAGCCGGCGAGCGCCTTGGTGAGCTCGGTCTTGCCGACGCCTGTGGGCCCTAGGAACAGGAATGAGCCCAGGGGCCGATTGGGATCCTGCAGACCGGCACGCGCGCGGCGCACGGCGGTCGACACGGCGCGGACCGCATCGGCCTGGCCGATGACGCGCTTGCCAATCGTCTCTTCCATGGCGAGCAGCTTCTCGCGTTCGCCGGTCATCATTCGCTCGACCGGAATGCCGGTCCAGCGCGCGACGACGCCGGCGATGTCCTCCGCTGTCACCTCCTCGCGCAGCATTGCGCCTTCGGCTGCGCCCGCCGCATCGGCCAGCTGCTTTTCGAGCGTGGGAATGGTGCCGTATTGCAGTTCGCCTGCCTTGGCGAGGTCGCCCGAGCGCTGCGCCTGGTCGAGCTCGATGCGTGCAGCGTCGAGCTGTTCCTTGATACGGCTCTCACCCGCGATCTTTTCCTTCTCGGCCTGCCAGCGCGAGGTGAGTTCAGCCGATTGCTGCTCGAGATTGGCGAGATCCTGCTCCAGCGTCTCCAGTCGGTCCTTCGACGCCTTGTCGGTCTCCTTTTTCAGCGCCTCCCGCTCGATCTTGAGCTGGATGATGCGCCGATCGAGATTCTCGATCTCCTCGGGCTTGGATTCGACTTCCATACGCAGGCGCGAGGCCGCCTCATCCATGAGGTCGATCGCCTTGTCCGGCAGGAAGCGGTCGGTGATGTAGCGGTGGGACAAGGTCGCCGCCGAGACCAGCGCGCCATCGGTGATGCGCACGCCATGGTGCAGCTCATATTTTTCCTTCAGGCCGCGCAGGATCGAGATGGTATCTTCGACCGTGGGCTCACCGACGAAGACGGGCTGGAAGCGCCGCTGGAGGGCTGGATCCTTCTCGACATGCTTGCGATATTCATCGAGCGTGGTCGCGCCGATGCAATGGAGTTCGCCGCGCGCGAGCGCGGGCTTGAGCAGGTTGGATGCGTCCATCGCGCCTTCGCCCTTGCCGGCGCCGATTAGCGTATGCATCTCGTCGATGAACAGGACGATATGGCCCTCGGCGGCCTTCACCTCATCGAGCACACCCTTCAGCCGCTCCTCGAACTCGCCGCGATATTTGGCCCCGGCGATCAGGCTGCCCATGTCGAGCGCCATCAGCGCGCGGTCCTTGAGCGTATCGGGCACGTCGCCATTGGCGATGCGCAGGGCGAGCCCTTCGGCGATCGCGGTCTTGCCGACGCCGGGTTCGCCGATGAGGACGGGATTGTTCTTCGTGCGCCTGGCAAGGATCTGGATGGTGCGACGGATCTCCTCATCGCGGCCGATGACCGGATCGAGCTTGCCTTCGCGGGCCGCTTCGGTGAGGTCGCGTGCGAACTTCTTGAGCGCGTCGTAGCGATCCTCGGCCGAGGCCGTGTCCGCAGTCTTTCCCTTGCGCAGCGCGCTGATCGCCGCATTCAGCGCTTCTGCCTTCAAGCCCGCTGAGGCCAGGGACTTGCCGGCCGCGGTGTTTGAGGCCAGCGCTAGCGCAAGAAGCAGCCGCTCGACGGTGACATAGCTGTCGCCCGCCTTCTGCGCGACCTGCTCGGCCTGATCGAGCACCAGCATAGCATCATTATCGAGGCTCGGGGCCGATTGCGCGCCGCTGCCTGAAACCGATGGCACCTTGGCGAGCGCGGCGTCGGTCTGCCGCGTCGCCACGGCGGGATCGCCGCCTGCCGCGCGGATGAGGCCGCTTGCCATGCCCTGCTCATCCTCGAGCAAAGCTTTCAGAAGATGTTCCGGGCTTATCCGCTGATGGCTCATGCGGATCGCGACGGTTTGCGCGCTCTGGAGGAAGCCCTTGGCGCGATCGGTGAATTTTTCGAGATTCATTGATTCCTCGTTTTTCCGTTTGGCGTGAGTACCGATCGCGTCTCACCCCATTGTCGGTTCGACGTCGCACGTGATGGCCAAGGGTTATCGAACCGATTCCAACACGGCCGATGAAGGCCCTATCGATTGGTTCGGCAAAGTCGGAGATTTCTTGGCATAGCGTGTTCCCCCTCTCTCGTTCGCTCAGAATTCTTGGCGCTTATCTTTCAAGCCGAAGCCCAGAAATATACGGGATGTTCCGATGGGCGCGGAATTCAGCCAAGTCCGGACCGGCGATGTTCATGGCTATCTGCCGATCGGCTGCCGCCGGACATGGCTGGAGAGAAGAGCGCTTGTGCTGCCCACCTCTGGCGAAATGGCTGCGACATGGCCGTGCCTCCTTTCTATGTCGCTCCTTTCCCATTGATGCGGACGCGCCGCAGGTGAAACCGGCCCGGCCCGGCCCGATCTGATCGTCGTTCCGATTATGGCGACTCGCAGCATCGCCCGGGGGACGGGGGGCAAATCCAGCGTCCGGCTGGCGGGAATAGAACAGCCATAAGGCGCCAGACCCGGCGTTCTGGCCCAATTGCGGGCCTCACGCTATCGATCGTGACGTCAGGTCGTTCGCGGCATCGCGCTTGGCGGTCTCGGACTTGCGCTCAGAATATCGATCGACAAGCTGCTCGGCATGGCCTCGGATCAGAATGGTGAACCGGATCAACTCTTCCATCACGTCGACAATGCGGTCGTAGTAGCTGGAGGGTCTCAAGCGGCCTGCCTCATCGAACTCCTTGAATGCCATTGCGATGCTCGATTGGTTCGGGATCGTGAACATCCTCATCCAGCGGCCGAGCAGACGCAGCGTGTTGACCGCGTTGAAAGACTGCGAGCCGCCTGAGACCTGCATCACCGCGAGCGTCCTTCCCTGGGTCGGGCGCATACCGCCAAACTCCAGCGGCAGATGGTCGATCTGCGCCTTCATGATGCCAGTGATCTGGCCATGACGCTCGGGACTGCACCACACCATGCCCTCGGACCAGAGCGCGTGCTGACGAAGTTCATGGACCGCCGGATGGTCGTCCCCCCTGATCTGATCCGGCAGCGGCAGGTCGCTCGGATCGAAGATCCGCACCTCGGCGCCGAACAGGATCAACAGGCGCGCCGCCTCCTCGACCGCGAGTCGACTGAATGATCGCTCCCGCAGGGATCCGTAAAGCAGCAAGATGCGGGGCGGATGTTCGAGCGAACCGAGGCCGACGGCGGGACTAGGTCTAACGAGCGACCGATCGAGCGCCGGCAGGTCATCAGGGTCGGCAAGGGAACGAAGGCGCGACATCAGGCTACCCGACGCTCATACCAAGGGCGTGTCGCCTTCACGATTCTGACCACGGACAGCATGACCGGAACTTCGACCAGCACGCCGACGACGGTAGCAAGCGCTGCGCCGGAGTTGAGACCGAACAGACTGATCGCGGCAGCGACCGCCAGCTCGAAGAAGTTGGACGCGCCGATCAATGCGGCGGGGGCGGCAACGCACCATGCCACGCCGAACCGACGGCTCAACCAATAGGCGAGCCCTGCGTTGAAATAGACCTGGATGAGAATCGGCACGGCGATCAGCGCGATCACCAGCGGATGGGCTATGATCGCCTGCCCCTGGAATCCGAACAGCAGCACCAGAGTCGTCAGCAACGCGACCAAAGATACTGGGCCAAGACGGCTGAGCAGCCGGTCAAGCGCGGGGTGTCCGCCCGACGAGAGCACGGCACCCCGAATGACCTGCGCGACGATCACCGGCACGACGATGTAGAGTAGGACCGAGATCAGCAGCGTGTCCCAGGGTACGGTGATCGATGCGACGCCGAGGAGAAGGCCGACCAGCGGGGCGAACGCGAACACCATGATGGTGTCGTTGAGCGCGACCTGGCTCAGCGTGTAGGTCGGGTCACCATCGCAGAGATTGGACCAGACGAACACCATCGCCGTGCAGGGCGCTGCGGCAAGCAGGATCAGTCCGGCGATATAGGAGCTGATCTCAGCCTCCGGCAACAGCGGCCGAAACAGCCAGCCCAGGAACAGGGTGCCGAGCAGCGCCATCGAGAAGGGCTTTACCGCCCAGTTGATGAACAGCGTTATGCCGACACCCTTCCAATGCTGCCTGACCGAACCAAGCGCGCCAAGATCGATCTTGAGCAGCATCGGGACGATCATCAGCCAGATCAGAACCGCAACGATGAGGTTGACCCGCGCAACCTCGGTCGACGCAATCACGCCGAACAGGCCGGGCAGTGCATAGCCGAGTGCGATGCCGACGATGATGCAAAGCGCTACCCAGACGCTGAGATAGCGTTCGAATGTGCTGATCGCCGGCCTGCCCGGCGCCAACGTTCCAGCAGCGGTGGCGTTCATGATGCGACCCGCTGGCCGCGGTCATCGACAATGCGTTCGCCATCTTCCTTCGCGAAGGCGCCACGCTGATCGCTCGGCAGCAGATCGAGCACCTCCTCGGAAGGGCGGCAGAGCTTGACGCCGAGCGGTGACACTACGATCGGGCGGTTGATCAAGATTGGATGCGCCATCATCGCATCGACAAGCTGCCCATCACTCAGCGACGGGTTATCGAGCCCCAACTCAGCGAAAGGCGTGCCCTTCTCGCGCAGCAAAGAGCGCGTGGTAATACCCATGCGCTCGATCAGCCACATGAGCATCGACCGCGACGGAGGAGCCTTCAGATAGTCGATCACATGCGGTTCGATTCCAGCATTGCGGATCATCGCCAGCGTGTTGCGGGAGGTGCCGCACTCGGGATTGTGGTAGATTATGATATCGACCGGCGTCAGGCTGCGTCCCCGCGACGGCTGCTCGCGCCTTCGCCATGCCCGATCTCACGGACACGGGCCCGCAAAGCCATGGCGTCGAGCCTGTCGAAGGGCAACGCCGCGAAGAGCTTGATGCGGTTCTCAAGATAGCGCAGCGCTGTCACGAACGCGCGCTCCCGCTCGATCTGCGAACCCTGGACGTGGCTTGGATCCTCGATCCCCCAATGGGCGGTGACAGGATGACCCGGCCAGATCGGGCAGACCTCGCCCGCCGCGTCGTCGCAGACCGTGAACACGAAATCCATCACGGGCGCGCCAGGCACGGCGAACTCGTCCCAGCTCTTCGAACGGAGACCTTCTGTAGGATATTCAATCCGCTCGAGCAGAGCGAGCGCGTCAGGGTTGATCGCGCCCTTGGGGTAGCTCCCGGCCGAAAAGGCACGGAAGCGACCGCCGCCCAGCTTGGTAAGGGCGCTCTCCGCAAGAATCGAGCGGGCCGAGTTACCGGTGCACAGGAAGAGGACGTTGAAGATGCGGTCGGACATGGCAGACTCCATCAGCAGCAGGGGGCGAGTTCGGCGATCAATGGCGCGCACAGCGCCGCGTTGCCGCCACAGCAATCCTTCACGAGAAACAGGGTCAGCGTCTTCAACTGGTCCAGCTCGGCGCGATAGTTGATGACCCGGCTGCGCCGCTCGGAACGGATCAATCCGGCTCGTGAGAGCGTGGCCAGGTGAACCGACATGGTGTTCTGGGGAACAGCCAATGCCTTGGCGATCTCGCCGGCAGCGAGCCCGTCGGGCTCATGCCGGACCAGAAGCCGGAAGGCGTCAAGGCGGGTGCCCTGCGCGAGAGCGCCTAAAGTGGCGATGGCCGAATCATTATCCATGTATCTATATTAACGGATATATGGATAATGATCAACGACGACATTCACAGCGATTTACATGCTTTTCCAACATCCCCAGCCGGATCGCGGCCCAGCCGGGAGAGCCGCTCGGGTCGCTCAAGCGGCGCGAATCTCTTCAGCAGCGGCCTTCCCGACGGTACGGTCGTCGGCAACCGTCGGGAAGGAGACCTTCTTTAGGATCGGTCGCCGCGACGTCCAGCCTCTTGAGGACGCGTTCCCGGCGCCTCAGAGCGGCGGACGGCAGCCTCTTGCCTGGTGGATGCCGCGCAGGAAGCCCCGTCGCGCAAAACCCGCATCGATCGCGGTGTTGAGGCGACGCTGCGCCGGCGCCGCGCCGGTCGCCTCCCGCACCAGTCCCCGGAAGGGAATGAGCGAGTTCACCACCATCTGGCCGCCGGCCTCTGCAAATTTTCCGGCGCTGTTCTCTTGCTGTTTCGCACCGACAATGAAGTCCGGTCCAAGCACCGCGCTCAGTTCGGTTACCGCACGGGCCAGTTCGGTGCAGGCTCTAAGGCCGTCGAGGTTGTAGGGGTTCTCGCTCGCTCTTTCCAACACCGGCGGAATATTGGTCGCGGCCACACCGACGTCGCGAACCGGCTGGGTCACGATCTCGCCCGCCCTCCTGCCCGTCTGGTCTACCTTTGCTTTCCGGCTGCGCGACGGGTGGCGCGGCTGCGCCGGTCTTGGGCGGCGGGCTATGGGGAATGCAGCCGGCCAGCAGAAGCGAAGCGATCAGCAGGGCGCAGAGCGGAACCCCGGCGGCTGCCGTCGACTTGCGTGGGCTGTAAGTGGGCAAGACCGTCATATCCGAAATATAGGGTTTTAGATGCGTCAGGCAGGTCCCTCTGTAAGGAATTCCCCTAAGTCCCAAGCGATGGGAGATTTCTGCCCACGATGAGGACCGGGCCATCGGTCCTTGCCAGAACCACTTCGTGCAGGACGTCATGTGGCGTTGGACGCAGCCCTCGGCATCGCCTTCCTGCCGCGGCTGGCCACCGGCTTTGCTGCATCGGGATCATCGGCTATTCCGAGTTCCTCCTATATGTGCGGTACGGTTGACCAGATCGTTGGGCATGCTGCCGGTCCCCAAGCGCTTCCACCGCGGCAAGGAACCTTCCGCGTCGGCACCTGGGCTTCTGGCTGAAGGACGACCGCTGCGACAAGATTGTCGCTTCGCTTCCAGTGGAAGGACTATGAGGGACGGTGATCGCCGGGACCTACGTATGTATACGAATTCGTCCGGTTAAGAGCATGAGGCAGGCTCGGATCAGCCACAGATTTTCATATTGCTCGTGCAGAGTCGGCTCAAGCCGAGCGAAAGGCACGGCTCGATTTGCCATGGCGGCAGGAAAATACGGGAACGATCATGCGCGGCAGCTTCTTCTGGGGAATGGTGGTCGGAGCGGGTGGCGCCCTGGTGGCGTCGATCCCGTGGGAAACGACGAGGCCTGCGGCCAAACGGGCGCTGCGGGCCGGTCTTGCCGGCTATGCAGCAGTTCGCGGCGCGGCCGCGCGTTTCGCTGAAGATGTCGAGGATCTGGTCGCCGAGGTCGCCCATGAGATGAAGCAAACACCGGCGCCAGAGGCCGCTTCCGCAACCGCAGCCACGCAAGGAGCAGCCAGCCAGGAGAAGGACGCCGTCGATGGATCGCAGTCCAAAAGCTGAAACGACGCGAGGTCATCTCAAGCACCGTATGCCCGGACGCGTCCGGATCGTGCTCGATCGTCCCCTGCCCCACCTCGAGCGGCTTGAGTCGCTTGCTACGGCATTGGCCGCGATTCCGGGCATAGACTCCGCCGAGATCAGGCCGACAAGCGGCAGCATCGTTATCAGACACCGCGGCGATTTTGATGAGTTGCGGGAGTCGATCGCCAGAGAAGGCATCCAGTTTGCTTCGTCCATCACGCATCTTCAGCCGATTGATCCGATGGGCGCCGCCGCACGGCAGCTTGGTACGGTCGACGGAGCGATAGCGCGCCTGACGGACGGCCGTGCGGATCTGTGGAGCCTGGCTTTCGCGGGGCTTGTGGCCGGGGGTGTGATCCAGCTCGCAAGAGGCAGGGTTGCCGGACCGGCGCTGACCCTCCTCGGTCAGGCCGCCACCCTGACGATGGCCCGGCCACTGCGAACGTTCATTCGCTGAGTCCGTCGCAGTTCGCCGATGCCGAAAGAGGTCGCCGCCAGCCCGGCGGAGAGCGCCAAGTCGCCCGGACCGGGCACACCCAGCCCGAGCAGCGTTCGCAGTGGCCGGATCAGGAAAGGCGCGGCAAGCAGTCCGCAAGCCGCTGCCAATGCGCCGCCAAGCCGTATCTCCGATACCACTCGACCTGCGACCGATCCGGGCGTCCGGTCACGCAGCCCCCAGGCGTGGGCAAACTGCGCCAGCGACAATGTTATGAAGGTCGCCGCGCGTGCCTGTGGTCCGGCGCCCTTGCGCGCCAACAGGATGAGATGGGCGGTCAACGCCGACGCAGCGAGGTGCGCGCCGTCGAATCCAAGATCCCGAAGCTCGTCGTGGCCGAACAGCGGCGCATCCGCAGTGCGCGGGGGGCGTGTCATCACGTCGCCTCGCGGCTCGGCCATCGCCAGCCCCAGACCTGGCATGATGTCCGTCACCAGATTGAGCCAGAACAACTCCATCGGCGTTTCGAGCCCGCCCCGGCCATGCAGGGTTTCGCCGAGCATGAGGAGCACCTCCGACAGGTTCGTCGACAGGAAATAGCGGGTGGCCGCGCCGATGCTGTCATCGGTCGCGCGCCCGCGGGCGATCGCCCGTGCCAACGCCCGTAAATCATCGTCGGCGATCACGATGTCCGCCACCTCGAGCGCGACATCGGTTCCCTGCCTTCCCATGGCGACGCCTACCGCAGCAGCCCTGAGCGCGGGACCGTCGTTGACGCCATCCCCGATCATCGCCACGGGCCGGCCCGCGCCCTGAAGCGCGCGGACGATGCGCAGCTTGTCACTAGGGCTGATACGGGCGAAGACCGACGTCCGGAGCGCCAAAGCGCCAAGCGCCTGATCGTCGAGATCCGCAAGGTTCGCGCCGTCCACGACGGGGATGATGCCGGTCCGTGACACGGCGACCGCTTCGGCGACCGAAAGCGCGGTGGCCGGCTGATCTCCGGTGATAATGATCGTTCGAATGCCGGCGCGGTGAAAGATCTCGACCGCTTCCTGCGCCTCCGCGCGGACAGGGTCAGCGAGCGCCACGAGGCCCAGCCAGACGAGGTCGTCCGGCAATCCGTCGCGAAGATCACCTTCCTTCCTCGCAACGCCGAGCACCCGCAAGCCTTCCCGGGCGAGCGTCTCATTGGTGGCAAGGATCCGGTAACGCCGTTCCTCGTCGAGCGGCCGAAGCCCATCCTCCGTCAGTTCGTGGGCGGCAAGCGCGAGCAATTCGTCCGGCGCGCCCTTGACCGCGACATAATCCGCGCCGTTGCGGCGATGCGCTGTCGCCATCCATCGATGCGCCTGATCCCGGCTCTGGAGGCCCACTATCGGCGACTGTTGTTGAACGGCATCGGGGTCGATGCCGACGTCGCTGGAAAAGCGAAGAAGCGCCAGCTCGGTGGAGGATCCCGTCTGCATAGCCAGATTTGCCTCATTGCACAGCGCTACGGCCTCGGCGATGGCCCGCAGCAAATCTGTGTCCGAGCCATGGCCATGTCCGTCCGCCGAAGTCCGCCGAACCTCTTCTCCGATGGCGACCGCCACGACCGCCATCCTGTTCTCGGTCAGGGTTCCCGTCTTGTCGAGGCAGATGGTGTCGATGGTGCCCAGGGCCTCGACCGCGGGCAGCGCCCGAACAAAAGCCTGCTCGCGCTCCATCGCCCTTGCGCCCAGCGCAAGTGTCGTGGTCGCGATGGCCGGAAGACCCTCGGGAATGGCAGCGACGGCGAGCGCGACCGCGCTTCGCGCCATGGCCAGCAGTGGCTCGCCGCGCAGTAGCCCGACCAGGAACACAACGCTCGATGCGCCGACGCAGAGCAATGCGAGACGGCCGCTGAGGGAAGTGAGCTCCTCCTCGATGACGGGTCGGGGCGGACGCGCCAGATCGATCAAGGCGCGGGTTCGTGCGGCCTCCGTGCCGCTGCCTGTACGAAAGACGACTGCGCGCCCGTCTCCACCGCTGACGATCGTTCCATCGTGGACGATATTGTGCCGGTCGGCGACTCCGGCCGGCGCCTGGTCCAGCACCTTGGCGTGCTTTCGAACTGGCAGGCTCTCGCCCGTCAGCGTCGATTCATCCACCGTCAGATCCCGGCATTCGAGAATTCGGGCATCGGCGGGCACGAACTGGCCCGGCGCGAGGACGAGGATATCGCCGGGCACGATCGTCGCGGCGAGCACCGTAAGGCGATTGCCGTCACGCTGGACCTCCGCCATATGCTCCGTCGGCCGCGACAGGCGGCGGATAAGGCGCTCCGTGGCATTTTCCGAAGAGAAGCCGATGGCGGCGTTGGCGAGTACGACGCCGATCGTCAAAGCGGCGTCCAGCAGGCCACCGGTGGCGAAGGAAAGAACCGCCGATCCGAACAGCAGCGCCACCGGCAAGCCCGTGAACTGCGCCGCGACCATATCCCGCTGCGAGCGGCCGAGCGGCGGCGGAGTCTGGTTCGGCCCGTAGACGGCGAGCCGGCGGCGCGCCTCGTTCGCAGAAAGACCGTCCGCCCCGCTACGCAACAGCTCGAGGATATCCTCACCCCGCGAACGGAAAATGGCGTCACTCTCCAGTGGCGGTTCGTCCAAAAGCCTCGGTCGCCGCGGACCGGAGCGGGAAAGCCGGTCATCTGGCTCGGCGGCCGCCTCGATCGGCGCCGATTCCTCCAACCAGGAGACGATGGCGGCAATGGTCACTGCGGGATCATGTTCGACAAGCATGCTGCCCAAGAAGGCATTGCCCTCCCCTACACGGCAACCGCGAGCCACCAATCTGCTTCGGAAACGCCGTAACGCGTCATCGGCAGGCCATGGAGAAAACCGCAATCGCGTTCGACCCGGAATGTGATGATGTATCGAAATCGCCACTGGTATTCGCGATCCTTTCATTCTTCCGGACGCTGCCCGGAAAGCATGACCAATCATATGTCCGCAGGCGTTACATCATCGAGAGACCGCAGCAGATTGGTATGTTCCCTCAACGTCGTCGCTTTGCGAGCCAGAGTTCACTGGTCCGCAGCCCCCGGCACCGCGCGGTAGAGTGGCGCGAGCAGATCGCCGCGGTCACATCCCCGGGGACGTGACCGCAGCACAAATTCCGACACAAGCGAGGTGGTCGCGGGCCATCACGAACTGAGCGTCTGGCGCCTGTCCGAAGTGGTGCGCGGGACTGATGACGCCCCATCCGGGGCTTTACGTAACGCACCGCGTAGGTGGGCCCGGTATCGGGAGCGATGCAATATCTCCTCTCCGAACGGAACGACATGCCATACCGAAACACTGTTTCGGATTCGGGACAGCCGAAGATCCTGCTTGCAGAGGACGATCCCGCCGTCAGGCGATCGCTTCAGCTGGTCTTGCAGGCGCGGGGCTATGACGTGAGGGCGCACGCGAGCGGAAAGACGCTGCTCGACGATCCGTTTTGCATAAGCGCTGCCTGCCTGGTGGCGGACTATCGGCTCGACGAACTCGACGGCTTCGAGATTTTGTCGCGCCTGCGTTCGCGGGATTGGAATGGACCCGCCATACTGATTACCGCCTACTCCACCCCAGACCTTCAGGAGCGAGCTGCCAGCCTCGGCTTTGGGGCGGTGATCGAGAAGCCGTTTCGCGAAGGAGCCGTCGGTGACACTATCGACCGTCTCTTGCATGCGCACCGTCAGTCAGGCGGAGCGCGTCACGATGGTCAGTGAAAGGGAGCCAATCACCAACCGCCTTTTGCTCGCGCTGCCTCCGGCAACGCTCGCCCGGCTGACGCCCGAGATGGAGCTTATTCGGACGGAGTCGGGGGCCGTCATCGATCATGTTAACGGGTTGATCCAGCATCTCTATTTCGTAAACCGGGGCATCGTCTCGATGGTCAAGGTGATGCGCGACGGCCGCTCCGTCGAAGTGGGCGCGATCGGCCTCGAGGGCATCACCGATTCCAATGCGCTGTTCGGCGTCGATGTCGCGATCACCGAGACGATGGTGCAGGTGCCGGGCAGCGCGCTGAAGATCAGCCGAACTTTCCTTTCGCGCGAGCTCGAGCGGGATCGCGATCTGAGGCGGATGATGGAGCGGTACTGGCGCTTCGCCTTTGGCCAGCTCGCGCAGACTGCGGCTTGTAACCGACTGCATACGCTCGAGGAGCGCTGCTGTCGTTGGCTGCTGACGAGCCATGACAGTGCGCTTGCCGACACCTTTCCGCTCACCCACGAATTCCTCGCGACGATGCTTGGAACCACCCGCTCCAGCGTCTCGCTGACCGCCAAGGTGCTCCATCGGGCGGGATACATCGACTATGTACGCGGGATCATTACGATCGTCGACCGGGCGGGTCTCGAGGAGACCTCATGCGAATGCTACGCCGAGACCACCGCAGAGATGAATCGATTGTTCGGTCCGGAAACGCAGCCGGGCGGCTGATTTTTCGGGAAAGGTTCGGAAACGCTCATGCTATGTTCGACATCGAACAGACGCGTGCGCGAACGATCATCACTCTGTGCACTCCGACACGCTGAGTCGATAGGATAGCCGCCAGCGGCGCTCCGCTCACCCGTAGGCAGGTCGCTAACGGGAGCGTTACAAATGGCGCGTGAGGGCGGGAACGGTCGGAGCGACTTCGAGAAGCAATCCTGGGCGCACAACCAGAATATCCTGCGCTTCCAGGCGCTTCTCCACAATGCCGCCCATCGCGACAGGCATGATGAAATCCGCAAACTCCTTCGCGATGAGGAAGAGAAGCTGCGGTCGCTTGAGAAAGAAAGGTGACTGCAAAAAGGGGCAACGCGCAATGCCCAACGTCTGGGAGATAGCAGCGCCGAGCCTGACGATGTTCATCGCTTCGACGCCGTCCATTTCGGCGTCAATGAAGATTTTCCGGAACCGGTCGCGATCCAGGCTGGGCGACGTTCTGGATGCGGATCGGGTGGGAAGCATGACGGCCCGCTGGCGCCATGATGATGATGAGCGCCGACTTTGCGTCCCTTTCCATCAGGCGCGACCACGAATGACTGACCAAGGCTATTCTGCCCGATCATGCTCGAACCCTCGTTCAAGCAGCTTCAAACGATCAACGATGGAAAAGAAGAAGGCGGTGGACCAGCCGATCAGAATAATTCCGCTGGCGCCCTCGATCGCGCCCAGGATGCGACTGCCCGGGGGAAGAACCAGATCTCCGTAGCCTATTGTCACATAGGTCGAGGTGGAGAAGTAAAGCGCCTGCTCGAAATCAGGAAAAGCGTTGAGCCACCGGTATAGGCCCGCCCAGATCCAGATCTCGACCGAATGCAGCGCAAAGAGGCCGAACGCCGCTAAAAGGATCGCCGCTGTGTTGAACATCGCCGCCAGCATTCGGCTCGATGCGTGACGGTGTCGGCGCAGAATTGCGAGCAACGCCCCAAGCCCGACGAGGTGCACCAGCACCGTCAGGGCGACGACCGCTGTTGCGATACCCAGTTGCGTGGACAATGTCATGGCGGCCAGGTTGGCATAGACGGCCCGTCCCGCCCACTACAATCCATCCGATAAAGGCACGTTGGTTGGTGCAAGCAGGGCTTGCGCCGGCATCCGTTGCTACGCCAGCGACAAGAGCCGGAACTATCGGTCATCGCCAGAACCGCTTCGTGTCGATCAGCGCTTGATACGCATCGGCCGCAGCTTTCAGCAACGCCTTCTTCCTGCCGTCGGCCAACAACATTGACGCATCGTGATCGTCAGCGATTCCTAGCGTTTCCAGCAGGCGCGGCGCCGTCGCCAGATCGTTGAGCAGACCGAGCTGGTCCTGAAGCTCTTCCAGCACGGCAAGGAACCTTCGATACCGCTGCTTCTCGCGCTTGCGTTCGAACAGGGCGGCGAAGAACTCCGCGGCATAGCGCAGCTTCTTGGCGTCCTTGCGGACCTCGTGCCGGGCCGCATCGTCCGCATGAGCGAGATCACCTCCCCCCTTCTTCACTTTGCGGCGAAAGCGGCCGAGCGCGGCGACCGCGAATTCTCGCGCCGGCTGATGGCGATCCGCCTCGGTGGCGGACACATGTAGCCAGTCGCCGTTCACAGTCCACTCCGCAAGATCGAGCATCAGCTTCCGCGCGCGCGATGACGCCAATGCATCCGCGACCTCGCCATAGGCCGCTTGGCGCGCCGCCTCGATGCGATCGTATAGTGGACCCGATCGGGCGCGTTCGAGCAACACATCAAGGTTGCGGGCGTCGCCCAGCCTCGAAGCGAGGCACCGCAGCTCCTCGCCCAGCTTCGCTTTGCGGTCGCCACCGATCAGCGGCTTGAAGATTGAGAAGCTTGATCGCAGGCGGCGCAACGCCACGCGCGCCTGATGCAGCGCCTCGGTGTCCCGGCGGGCCAGCAGCAGCGTCTCGTTCAACCGGAACTGCCGCACGCAGCTCTGGACGATATGCTGGAACGCCTGGGCTGCCGTCATGTCGCTGGTTAGCGCTATCGGCTCGGCCTTGACCATCGTCGTGACCGGTCCGGTGAGCCGGTAGCCCCGCTCGGCCTTGGTCTGTACACTGAGCCGGACGGGCGCGACCGCATCGATGCGCCGGGCAAGCGTGAACAATGCGGCCGAATCGCCGGCCTTCAACTCCAGCTCGATCTCGCAGATCGGCGATGTTCGGTCCCCCGCCGCCGCCTCGCCGCGGTCCAGAACCACTTCGATCGTCGCGCCCTCCTGCCTCAGTATCCACGCGCGCCGCGCGATCCGCACCTCGAAGACCGAACCGACGCTATCGACCGCGCCGCCGATCATGGCCCGAACCGGCGTCGTATCATCGAGGATTGGCTTGTCGTCCTTGACGGCGCGTTCCCATTCGGAGCGCACGAACAGGCCCGCGGCACTGGCGCCATCCGCCTTCACGGTCTGCGTGCGCTTCCTGCCCGAACGGCGGATGCGAAGCGAAAACCCCTTCTTCGCCAGAGCATGATCCGGAGTGTCGAAATAGACCGACCCTTGCTCGATCTTTTCAGGATTGGCCGGCAGCAAAGCGGAAGCTTCGAACGCATCGGCGGCGTCCGGCGTCAGTTCGAGCTTCAGTTCGATTTCGTCCGCCATGCATGCCTTCTCTCACCGTTTCGTGATGTCATCTAGGAGCCGTCTGAACGCTAAGCCGCCTCGCGCAGATTCGGCCGATGGGCGTGGTCGATGTTCCCGCTGGGCACCGCAATTTGCAAAGGTTATCGGGGACAATTCTCCTCGCCCGGCACCGGCATGCCGCGGTCCCGATGGTAAACGTCGGGAAAATAGCGGATACCGCCTTCGCCGTCCGGTTCGGCCGTGAAATAGGCGACATAGACGGGAACCGGAGCAGCCATCGGTACGGTAGCCGTCCGCCCTGCCGCGACCATGGCATCCGTGCGCGCCCGGTCCCAGCCCGGCTCGGTCGCAAGAAGCGCCGTGGCGAGGCCGAGCGCGTCCCCGACCCGGACGCAGCCATGGCTGAAGGCGCGTACATCCTGCTCGAACAGACCCTTGCTCGGTGTGTCGTGAAGATAAACGCTGTAAGGATTGGGCATGACGAGTTTCATCCGCCCGAGTGCATTGGTTGCGCCCGGGCGCTGTCGATACCGGCCACCCTGCACGACATAGCCCTTGCGCGCCGCCTCGGCAGGACGGTTGCGCACCAAAGCGCCGACGCTTTCCGCGACGATGCTCGACGGAATCTCCCACCAGGGGTTGAACGTCACACCTGTCACTGTTGCGGCGAATACCGGTGTCGGCGAGCCGGTCTTGCCGACGATTACCGCCCAGCGGCCGATTTGCTTCCGGCCGTCCCACAGCGTCGCTTCGAAGGCCGCGGTGTTAACCAGCAGGTAGCGGGCTCCGAGCACGCGCGGCATCCAGCGCCAACGATCGAGATTGGCGGCGATTGTCGCGCGCCGCGCAGGATCCTGCTCGTGCGAATAGGCTTTGCGAAGCGAATAATAAAAGGGATGCGAGGGGCGCGCCGTGCCGAACAGCCGGTCGAGGTCGTCTCGCGCCAACGACGCCGCCACCGCAGCAGCCGGTTCGGCCCCAAGCGGCTCCCCCGCGATGCGCCAACCGGTGCGCAGGGACGCATTGCAGCAACCCGTCCGGTGAGCCTGCAACAGCCGGATCGCTGCCGCCGTCGCCGCCGTATCAAGGCGCACCTCTTCACCGGCCGCAATCGCCGCGCGGACCACGTGCGCTTCCTTGCTGACGGGCGCGAGGCCGTCGTCGGCAGCTGCGTCGAGCCATTCGACGAGGCGTTCGGCCTGCGCCTTGTGCCAATGCGGCGGGTTGGGGACGGATGCCGCGGGCAGGAAGCAGGCAAAGGCGAGAAGCAGGAATTTCTTCATGGCTTTTCCTGTCGAAAGCCGGGGCGTGACAACATAGGGAACAATACGGAGCCGTGTCCGCACCGAAGCCCACTCGATAGCTGCACAGGGGTATGGCGGTGACAGAGCCGTCGCGGTGGCCATGGCAGTCAAGCGAGCCGAACTGCGGAGCATCTCGGGACATATACTTATTCCGACGTCAAGGCTCGCGATGATAACCTCCCGGACATGAAGAGAATTGCGACCCTTACGATGAACCCGGCCATAGATGTGGCCTATGAGGCGGACCGCGTCTTTCACACTCACAAGATCCGGGCCCGCCAGGAACATTATGACCCGGGCGGCGGCGGCATCAATGTGGCGCGTGTCATCGCCCGGCTGGGTGGCACCGCGCGCGCGCACTATCTCGCGGGCGGCGCCACCGGCGCTACGCTCGATAGTCTTCTCGATCTTCACCAGATGGTTCGCTCCCGCATCCCGATCCAAGGCAACACCCGCATAAGCACGGCGGTCTATGAGCGGGAAACAGGCAAGGAATTCCGGTTCGTGCCGCGCGGCCCCGTCGTCACCGAGCAGGAATGGCAAGCATGCCTTGACCATCTCGACGGTATCGAATGTGATTATCTCGTCGCGAGCGGATCGCTGCCGCCGGGCGTGCCCGACGATTTCTACAGCCGCCTGCAGACGAAGACGCGGGCTCGCGGGATCGAGTTCATTCTAGACAGTTCGGGGGCCGCACTCCAGCAGGGCCTCGCCGCCGGCGGCATATTGCTGGTCAAGCCCAGTCTTGGCGAGCTTCAGCAGCTTGTAGGCCGTTCACTGGCAGATCGCAGCGACATCGCGACGGCAGCGTCGGACATCGTCCACAAGGACCAGGCCCAATATGTGGCTGTGACCATGGGCCATGAAGGCGGCCTCCTCGCGCAGCGCTCCGGTGTCCTCTGGCTGCCCGCAGTGCCCGTTGAAGCGAAGAGCGCAGTCGGCGCCGGCGATAGCTTTCTTGCGGCAATGACATTCGCGCTGGCTTGCGGCCGGGATCCGGTGGACGCCTTTCGATATGGAATCGCGGCAGGCGCCGCCGCCGTCCTGACGCCGGGTACTGATCTTTGCCATCGGGATGAGGTGGAACGGCTGTACGTCCTTGTCGATCCGGGCGAAACGCCGGCGGAAGCTTCGATCAATATGGCAGCGCATAGCAGCCGGGCAGCGGAGGCACAGCGCGCGTGAGAGACAAGCGCCCTACCTTGCTGCAACGGCAGGCAAATGATCGAGCGGACGGAGAGAGAAGATGAAAGCAAGCGATGTTATGAGCCTCGGGGCGGCGACGATCACGCATGATGCTTCGCTTGCGCAGGCGATACGAACCATGGCCAACCACCACATCAGCGCCCTGCCCGTGGTCGATCGGGGCGGGCAACTCCAGGGCATTATCTCCGAGGGGGATTTCTTCCGGCGTGAAGAGCGGCCGGCTCGGCTGACCGCGCTCTTCGGCGCAGATGCCAACGCGCGCATCAACGCGCTAGAATCCCGGACCGTCGGCGAGATTATGTCGCGCGACCCGATCACGATCGGATCCGATGCATCCATGGAGGAAGCGATCGAGCTCATGGAATGCCATGCTGTCAAACGGCTTCCTGTAGTGACGGACGGTCGGGTTGTAGGCCTGATCAGCCGTGCCGACGTGCTGCATGCCTTGGTCGCATAAGCAAAGCCCTCCAGCTCGCAAATTCCTGCCGCGTACATCCGTGCCAACCTTAATCCTCTTGGCGCAGTGCTCAGGCCTCGGGCTGACACGCTGAACGGCAGATCATGCCGTTACCTCTCGCGGCCGGCTACCGCCCGGCGCGAAATGCCTTTACGCCGGGTCGTTCTCTCGGCCCGGATAATCCTGGTCGGGAACGTCTGGAATGATCTCCGGCGGCTCGGAAAAAGGATTTTCCGCCGGACCGGGGCCAGGCGGAGCCTCCGGTGGCGACTGGGGTTCGATGGTGTCTGGCGGCGGGAATTCCGGCTGGGTCGCCATGCTGTTTCTCCTCATTTCGATCTTTGCCCGCAACTCGGGATTGGGGTCAGAAGTGCCGGGGGCCATCAGCCTGTGCCGGAATAGATTCGCACGACCTCGTCCAGCATCGCCAGAGCCTCGGAGCGAGGCCGCTGGAAGCTGTTGCGGCCGATGATCGAGCCGCTGCCGCCGCCATCACGTATCGCGCGGGCGTCCCGATACAGCGACTCTGCGTCCCTAGCCGCGCCTCCCGAGAAGAGCACGAGGCGACGCCCGGAAAAAGCGGCCTGGACGACGTGCCTTATCCTCTCGACCGGGTCGGACCATTGCCGGTCGGCATAGGCAGGCCTGGCGGCGTCCTGTTCGATATGCTCGCTGGGCAGCTTCACCTTCACGATATGGGCGCCCAGCGCGACAGCGATGTGTGCGGCATAGGCGATGATATCGAGCGCGGTCTCGCCCTGTTCGGAAATCAGCCCGCCACGCGGATAGGACCAGACAAGCAATGGAAGGCCGGCGGCGCGGGCCTCCTGGCCCACGATGCGCAACTCCTCGGCCTGGTCGATAAAGGCATCCGAACCAGGGTAGAGCGTGAATCCTACAGCGGCGCAGTTGAGGCGCACCGCGTCGTCCACGGTCGCGACGACCGCTTGATCCTTGATCACCGTGAGGCTGTTGGCGGCGTTCAGCTTGAGGATCGTGGGGATCTGTCCGGCGAACGAGTCAGCCCCGGCCGCGAGCATGCCGGCCGGTGCTGCAAAGGCAGACAGGCCCGCATCGATCGCGAGCCGAAAATGGTAGTGGGGATCGTAGGCGGCTGGATTGGCGGCAAAGCTTCGCGCCGGGCCGTGCTCGATCCCCTGGTCGACGGGAAGGATGATCAGACGGCCGCTGCCTCCTACCCGGCCATGCATGAGAATGCGCGCCAGGTTCAGCTTGATCTCGGCCGACTCTCCTTCGTAGCGCGCGAGGATCTTGTGGACCGTGTCGGAAATATGCATCCGCACAGGGTGTTCACGCTGAATATCCGGCTCGGGGAGGTCGTCGCCGTCTTGCGTATCCGTGACACTGGCTGTGATCACCGCACCCTCCAGCGCCGGCCGCCGGCGTCCGTCCTGGCGCTCTCGTGATCTGCGTACGGCGCGGTCACCTACGGGGTCGCCCGGCTGACGACGTTGGCGGTCCCGTCCGGCAGAACCTGGATGAGGTGCGCGACGCCGTCCTCGCATTGAGCGCGCCACATCGGCGCCTTTTCGCCAGTCGCGATCTGCTCGGCGCCGGTCACATTCTGGCACGGCAGACCCGCGTCCCGGATCGCGCGGAAGAAGACCGCATTCCGCTGACGTTCGGGTAGAGCCACGACCTCTGCGACATAATTGGTCACATTTCCGGCTACTTCCCTCGGCTCTGTTACATTTTTTTCGGCCGCATCGCAGGCGCAGAGCGCGAGGAGCGCTATACTTGTCAGGATCGTGCGCATCATGCTTCTCCGTTGTTGGACGCAGGATGATCGTTCGCCAGCTGTGCGCCTATGCGTAATTGACCGGATCGGAACATCGCGCAGGTTACGGGTCCGGCGAGCGTCGCGGGACAGATCGATATCAGCTGCGAACCGGCGCAATCTGGTGCGCAGCGACGCCTGTCCCCTCGAAGCTGGAAAGGTTCTCAATCGTCGCCGCCGCAATCGCAGTCAGAGCCTCGCCCGTGAAGAAGCCCTGGTGCCCGGTGACGAGAACGTTGGGGAATGTCAGCAGGCGCGCGAAAATATCGTCCTGGATCATGTCTTGCGACAGGTTCTCGAAGAAGAGCCCGTCCTCCTCCTCGTAGACGTCGAGCCCTAGCCCGTCTTATGCACCGGGGGCACGGTTTTGGGTTGGCGATCGTAGCGTAACTATCTGATTTGGTTTAGAGAAGGGTT
>NZ_JAZDXA010000036.1:0-53963 GCF_040170545.1 Sphingobium sp. MK2 | reverse complement strand
AAGTCGAGAAACGGGCGTACAGGTTTCTCGACTTCGCTCGAAACGAACGGCGGTTGGGAGCTACTGAGGAGGGAACGCAAGCATGGCACGCGGCAATCGTATCTTTGCAGGACCAAGGCTGCGCCAGTTGCGCCTCGACCATCGCATGGACCAGGCGACGATGGCGCAGGCGTTGAGCATATCCGTGTCCTACCTCTCCCAGATGGAGAATGACGACCGGCCGCTGACGGCCAAGGTCAAGGCCGCACTGGCCAATGCCTTTCCGACCGACTGGGCCAGTTTCGACGCGCGGGAGGACGAACAGATGTTGGGCGCCTTCACCTTTGCGCTCAGCCATCCCGAATTACCGGGCGTCGCGCTGGAGCCGGAGCGGATCGAGAAATTGCATCTGCAATTCCCGGAATTCGCGGCGCGCTATCTCGACCTCTATAATGCCCATCTGCGCGCCAACGAGCGCATCAACATGATCGAGGAAGCGATCGCCAACGACAGCACGGTGCAGGCGCGGCTACCATGGGAAGCGGCGCGCGACTGGTTTCATGAGGCGGGCAATTATGTCCATAGTATCGATTGCCTGGCCGAAGATATGGCCGCCAGCTTCACCGCCGGACAGACACTGGACGAAGGCATGCTGGTCGAAGCGCTGGCGCGGCGGCATGGCATCGAAACGCTGATCGCCGACACGCCCGACAGCGCGTTGCGATCCTATACGAGCAGCACAAAGCGGCTGTTCGTCAATGCGGCGCTGCCGACCGAGAGCCGCAAATTCATGCTGGCACACCAGCTTATGATGCTGGAGGGCCAAGCGGTAATCGCCGATGTAGTGAGTAAGGCGGGGCTGCCGGTCACCGGAGCAGACCGTCTGCTGGCGATCGGATTGGGCAACTACGCAGCGGGCGCGCTATTGATGCCCTATGCCGCCTTCCGCGAGGCGGCGCGAGTAATGCGGCATGATATAGACAGGCTGTCGCGCACCTTCGGCGTCAGTTTCGAGCAGGCCTGCCATCGGCTTTCGACGCTCCAGCGGCCGGGGCTGCGCGGCATTCCCTTCTTCTTCTGCCGCGTCGACATGGCGGGCAATATCACCAAACGGCACAGTGCCACCCGGTTGCAGTTCGCACGATTCGGCGGGGCTTGCCCCTTGTGGAACGTGCATGAGGCAGTCGCGATCCCCGACCGGATCAATGTGCAACTGGGAGAGACGCCCGATGGCGTGCGGTACGTCTCGATGGCCAAGGGGCTGGTCAAGCCATCAGGCAGCTATAGCCGGACGCCGCGCCGCTTTGCCGTGGTGTTGGGGTGCGAGACGGCGCATGCGGCGAACTTCGTCTATGCCGACGGGCTGCAACTGGACGTCGAAGGCGCAGCGACGCCGATCGGCATCACCTGTCGCCTCTGTTCGCGCCAAAGCTGCGACCAGCGCGCCTTTCCGCCGGCCGATCGGCCGATCCATGTCGACCCGGACAATCGGCAGATCGTCCCTTACTGGATTGGGTAAGCGATAGGGTTAGGGCTTCGTGCCTTGGCCATCGTGCAGTTTCGCCCACAGGCCCGCCGTGCCCGCTTCCTGCGCCTTCATCGTGAATTGCGCGGCAACCAGCCAGCCCTTGATCGGCCGCAAAGGCAAAATGGTGGTCAGGATCAGCACCGGCACGCCAACGGCCAGATGAACCCACACGCCCGGCCGCGCCATGATTTCGAGCATGATGATGAAGATGACGCCGGGCACGCAGGCGAACAGTTGCACGAACACGGCCGGGCCATCGGCAGGGTCCGCAAAGCTGTAATTGAGGCCACAGACTTCGCAATGATCGCGCATCGTTAGGAAACCTTTGAAGATATGCCCTTCGCCGCATCGGGGACAGCGGCCGAGTACACCCGTCTCATGCGCCGGGCGCTTGGGCCATTGGCGGCCGCTCTCGTCGACCCAATGGGGCTGTTTCTGCATATCTGTCATACGCCTCATGTGGCGTGTGCTGGCCGCATTGCAATTGGCCCTTTTGTCCTACCCCTTTGCGCGCCACTGGCCAAGGGGCGCACAAGGCGCTATCGCGCGCGCCAATCATTCCGATCTTCAAAGGCAGTCAAATGGGTTTTCGTTGTGGTATCGTCGGTCTTCCCAATGTGGGCAAGTCCACCCTGTTCAACGCGCTGACAGAGACGCAGGCGGCGCAGGCGGCGAACTATCCCTTCTGCACGATCGAGCCGAACGAGGGGCGCGTGGCCGTGCCAGACCCTCGGCTGGAGACGATCGCGAAGATCGGCGGATCGGCGAAAATCATCGAAACGCAGTTGGCGTTCGTGGACATTGCGGGCCTGGTGCGCGGCGCATCCAAGGGCGAAGGGCTGGGCAACCAGTTCCTCGCCAATATTCGCGAGACCGACGCGATCGTCCATGTGCTGCGCTGTTTCGAGGATGACGACATCACCCATGTCGAAAACAAGGTTGATCCGATCGCCGACGCCGAGACGGTCGAGACGGAATTGATGCTGGCCGACCTCGAAAGCCTGGAAAAGCGCGTTCCCAACCTGTTGAAAAAAGGAGCGCAGGGCGACAAGGAAGCGAAGGCGGCCGCCGCCGTTCTGGGTCAGGCGCTCGACCTGCTGCGAGACGGCAAGCCCGCGCGCCTGACGGTGCCTCGCGATGAGGAAGAAGCGCGGCTGTTCGCGCAGGCGCAACTGCTGACCGCCAAGCCCGTCCTCTATGTCTGCAATGTCGAGGAGGACAGCGCGTCGAGCGGCAACGCCCATTCGGCGCGTGTGTTCGAAAAGGCAGCGGCAGAAAATGCCAAGGCGGTGATCGTGTCCGCCGCGATCGAGGCGGAACTCGTCACCATGCCCATCGAGGAACGGGCGGAATATCTCGAAGCGCTGGGCCTTGCCGAAGCGGGTCTCGCGCGGATCATCCGGGCGGGGTACGAGTTGCTCGGCCTCATCACCTTCTTCACCGTCGGCCCCAAGGAAGCGCGCGCCTGGACCGTAGCACGCGGATCGAAGGCTCCGCAGGCGGCGGGCGCAATCCATACCGATTTCGAAAAAGGCTTCATCCGCGCCGAAACCATGGCCTTTGCCGACTATGTCCAGTTCAACGGCGAAGCCGGGGCCAAGGAAGCAGGCAAATGGCGGTCGGAAGGCAAGGACTATGTGACGCAGGACGGCGACATCATGTTGTTCCGCTTCAACGTCTGACCCCATGGCACTGCGCCCCGGCCAATCGCCTGCGCAGCGCAAGGCCGCCTTCCCGCCCAGCGTCGATGCGGACACAAGGCTGCTGATCCTCGGCAGCCTGCCCGGCGATGCGTCGATCCGGCAGGGGGAATATTATGCCCATCGCGGCAACGCCTTCTGGATGCTGATGGGCGATGTGCTGGGCGAGGATCTGCGCGGTCAACCCTATGCCATGCGGCTCAAGCGGTTGCGGACACGGGGCGTCGGCCTGTGGGATGTGATCGAAAGCGCGCAGCGCGAGGGGAGCCTGGACGGGGCCATTCGCGGGGCGGAAGTCCGCGATTTGGGGGCGTTCGTCGCCCGGCTGCCGATGCTTGCGGCGATCGGTTTCAATGGCAAAACCGCCGCCACGCAGGGTCGGCGCCAATTGGGCGACCGGCCGGGCCTGACGCTGATCGACCTTCCCTCCTCCAGCGGCGCTTATGCCAGCCTGTCGCGCGCCCAAAAGGCGGAGCGCTGGGCCGCCCTGCGCCAATGGATCGGCCCGCCCGAAGCCTAGTGTCACTTTACCGTCATGGCATCCCTGCTAAGCGGCTGTCTTCCCAAGCCCATAATCACAGAGTCGCCATGATCCCCCGTTCGATAGCCATTGCCCTTTGCCTCTCCCTGTCCGGAGCGCTGGGGGCCTGCGCTTCGGTCGAACAGCGTCCGGCCGCCGTTGCCCAGGCAGAAGCGCGCGCGCCGGTCACTATCCTCGTGTCGATCGACGGATTCCACCCGGATTATCTGAAACGGGGGGGCACCCCTACCCTGACCGCCCTGGCCGCAGCCGGTGTCGAAGGACCGATGCGCCCCTCCTTCCCGACCAAGACCTTCCCCAATCACTGGACGATCGTGACCGGCAAGCGGCCCGATCATAATGGCATCGTCGCCAACAGCATGGAGGATGTCACCCGCCCCAATGAACGCTTCACCATGGCCAGCGACGATCCCTATTGGTGGAATGAGGCGGAGCCGATCTGGGTGACGGCGGAAAAGGCGGGAATACGCACGGCCACCATGTTCTGGCCCGGCTCCAACGTAGCCTGGGGTGGCACGCGCCTGCAGCAATGGCCCTATACATTGGACGGCGGCACCCGGCCGAGCGACTGGGCGCAGTTCAACCAGCAGGTCAGTGGCACCCAGCGCGTCAACATGGTGCTGGACGTCCTTCGCCGCCCGGCCGCCATCCGCCCGCGCTTCGTCACCCTCTATTTCGACATCGTCGATACGGCCGGTCATATTTATGGACCGGATGCACCGGAAACCGCGCGCGCGGCAACAGAGGTGGACGGCCATATTCGTGACCTGATCGACGGTCTGAAGACTATGGGGCAGCCCGCCAATCTCGTCATCCTGTCCGATCACGGCATGGCCGCCAGCGCCAGCGACCGGGTGGTGATATTGGACAAGATCGCTGATCCGGCCGATTATCGCGTTGTCGAATCCGGTCCTTATGCCACGCTGGCGGCACAGCCGGGACGCGAAAAGGCGCTGGAAGCCGCTCTGCTCAAGCCCCACCCCCATATGCAATGCTGGCGCAAGGAAGCGATGCCCGCCCGTTTCCATTATGGCACGCATCGGCGCATCCCGCCCTATTTCTGCCTGGGTGAAACCGGGTGGGAAATTCAGCCGACCACCCCGACCTACGCCATAACCGGCGGCAGCCATGGCTGGGACGATCAGGCACCGGAAATGCGCGCATTGTTCATCGCGCACGGCCCGGCCTTCACCGCAGGCACGAAGCCGAAGCGCGATTTCGCCAATGTCGATGTCTATCCCCTGCTCGCGCGCCTGATCGGCATCGCGCCGGTGCCCGGTGACGGTGATCCGGCCGCGCTTGCCCCCATCCTCGCACACTGACATCCCTTCAGGACATTTGCCATGTTGACCCGTCGCCAGATACTGACCGCCGTTGCTATACCCGCCATCGGCGCACCCGCTCTATTGAAGGCGCAAAGCTGGTATGCGGGCTATCCCTTTTCGCTGGGGGTAACGTCGGGCGATCCGGCCGCCGATGGTTTCGTGATCTGGACTAAGCTTGCACCCAAGCCGTTCGAGCCACATGGCGGGATGCCGACCGTCCCGCTCCCGGTGAAATGGGAGGTGGCCAGCGATGATCGTTTCAGAACGATCGTGGCATCCGGCGAGGCGACCGCGCGGCCTGAACTGGGCCACAGCGTCCATGTCGAAGTGACCGGCCTGCAACCCGACCGGCCCTATTGGTATCGTTTCGCGCTGGCAGGCGACCAGTCGCCGCGCGGCCGCGCTCGCACCTTGCCGCTGGCCTCGGCCAGTCCCAAAGCGCTGAAATTCGGTGTCGCGGGGTGTCAGAATTATGAGGATGGGTATTTTACCGCTTTCCGCCATCTCGCGCGCGAGGACGACCTCGCCTTCGTCTATCATTATGGCGACTTCATCTATGAATATAAGCAGCGCGGGCCGGACTATGACAAGGATGGGCTACCCGTGCCCCATGTGCGCGATCATATCGGCCAGGATTGTCTCGATGTAGCGGACTATCGGCTGCGCTATGCCCAATATCTGAGCGATTACGACCTGCAGGCCGCGCGCGCCAAACATACATGGTTCCCCACTTTTGACGATCATGAGGTGGAGAATAATTGGGTGCAGGACCAAAACTGGAAAGCGGTGCCGCCGGAGATTTTCCGCCTGCGCCGTCAGGCGGGATTGCAGGCCTGGTACGAATATATGCCCGTGCGCGCTGCCATGCTGCCGCGCAACGGGATCATCACCAACATGTATCGAGAGGCACGCTATGGCGATCTGCTCTCGATAGATTTTCTCGACACCCGCTCCTTCCGCTCGAAACAGCCCTGCGACGATGGTTTCAAACCCTATTGCCCCGGCATTGACGACAGCAAGGCTCAGGTCATTTCCGCCGAAGAGGAAAGCTGGCTGGTCCGCAACATGACGCGGGGCCAAACGCAATGGAACTGCGTGGCGCAGCAGGTGATGATGATGTCGCTCGACCGCCGCCGCTATGCGGACGAAACCCAGAAAATCTATAATATCGACACCTGGGCCGCTTATAGCGCACAGCGCAACCGTTTGCTCGGCAAGATGCGCGGCCTGAACAATGTGGTCGTGCTAACCGGCGACGAGCATCAGAATTTCGCGGGGCTGCTCGACAATGGCGACAAGACCGTGGCGGTCGAGTTCGTTTCCACCTCCATCTCATCGGGCGGCGACGGGTCGGACCTGCGCACCGGCAGCGACATCATGCTGAGGAATAATCCAGAGCTGAAATTCATCAACGACCAGCGCGGCTATCTGGTGTGCGAAGTCACGCCCGACGCCTGGACGACGCAGGCGCGGGTCATGGATCAGGTATCGACGCCGGGCGGCGCGATCAGCACGCGGGCGACGATGACCGTCCCGCGTGGGCAACCCTCACTACAGATCAGCTAACATTGACGTAAACGTAAGCCCTGTTAGAACGGCATCCGTTGCAGAAGGATAGATATGGCGATGGATGACATTCTCTATTTCGAGGACATAGAGGTTGGCGACAGCTTCGCCTTCGGTCCGTTGACGGTCAGCCGCGAGGAAACGATCGCCTTCGCCGCCGAATTCGACCCGCAGCCTTTTCATCTTTCGGACGAAGCGGCCGCGACCACCCACTTTGGCACCATATCAGCCAGCGGATGGCATACCACCGCCCTTTTCATGAAGATGTTCGTGGCGGAGATGCAGAAAAATCCGGCGCGTCAGGCAGCGAGCCTGGGCGCGATCGGCGTCGATGAACTGCGCTGGCTCCGCCCGCTGCGCCCCGGCGACACGCTGCGCGGGACAAGCGAAGTCATCGACAAGAAAGCCTCGCAAAGCCGCCCGGAAATGGGGATCGTGCGTAGCAAGGTGACGATCCTCAATCAGGAAGACCAGCCGGTATTGACGATGATCCCGATCGCAATGTGGCGGACGCGGCCGAAATAATCTGAGCGTTGGTTGTTATCTGGTCGGCGGATTCGGATCACTTCCGCCCAAACAGCTTCTCAATATCGCCATGGCCCAACTTCACCCAAGTCGGTCGCCCATGGTTGCACTGGCCTGACCGCGGCGTCACTTCCATCTCCCGAAGCAGCGCGTTCATTTCCGCAACGCTCAGCACGCGGCCTGCGCGGACCGATCCGTGGCAGGCCATGGTCGCGGCGACGAGGTCGAGCCGTTCTTTCAGAGACAGAGCACTGTCATAGGCGGCGAGGTCGTCGGCCAGGTCAGTGACCAAACCCTGCACGTCCGACTGGCCAAGCATCGCAGGCACCGCGCGGACCAGCATGGCGGAGGGGCCGAAACGTTCCAGTTCCAGCCCGAAGTCGCGCAGTTCCGCCACGCGGGCTTCCAGACGGTCGCAGGCGGGTTCTTCCAGTTCAACGACTTCGGGCAGCAACAGCGCTTGGCTGGCAACCCCCTGCCCCTCCATCGCCCGGCGCATCCGTTCCAGCGTCAACCGTTCATGCGCGGCATGCTGATCGACAATGACGAGACCGTCTTCTGCCTCTGCCACGATGTAGGTGCGCGCCACCTGCCCGCGCGCAACGCCCAGCGGAAAGCTTTGACCTTCGGGTGCCGGAGCGGCGGCGGGTTCGGCGCGGGCCTGGGGTGGCGGGGTCAGAAAATTCGACCGCCGGTCGCCGAAAGACGACGAAGCCAATGGATTATAGCTGACCGACGCTGCCTCGAAGATCGGCATGGTGCCGATCGGCGTCGGCGAGACCGGCTCGGCGCGCCAAGCGGACAATGCGGCGGGATCAGCATTCTGGACCGCGCGAAAACCCTCCGCATCCAACGCGCGGCGCAGGCCGGACACGATCATCCCTCGGATCATCGTGGGATCGCGGAAGCGCACCTCTGTCTTGGCCGGATGGACATTGACGTCCACATCGAGCGGCGGCACGTCGAGGAACAGGGCAACGACCGGATGCCGGTCGCGAGCCAGCATGTCGGCATAAGCACCCCGCAGCGCCCCAATCAGCAGCCGGTCCTTCACCGGCCGACCATTCACGAACAGATATTGATGGTCGCCCACCCCCCGATTATAGGTGGGTATGGAGGCAACGCCCGACAGGCGCACGCCTTCGCGCTCCAAACTGACAATCACATGATTATCCGCCAGCGCCCGATCAGTGAGCGCAGCCACCCGCTCCTCCCGCGCCTCGCCCGCCTGCACGCCCAGCACCCGGCGACCATCATGTTCCAACGCGAAGGCGACGGCGGGATGTGCCATTGCGAGACGGCGGACGATGTCGAGGCAGGCGGCATATTCCGCCTTGGGCGAACGCAGAAACTTACGCCGGGCAGGCACTTTGGCGAAAAGCTGTTCCACGATGACGCGGGTGCCAGGGGGCAACGCCGCCGGACCTTCGGCCACTAGCTGGCCATTGTCCACGGTCCGGCTCCACCCATCCGCACCCGCTACCCGGCTGTCAATGGTCAACCGTGCGACGCTGGCGATAGAAGGCAGCGCCTCGCCGCGAAAACCCAGAGTCGCCACATTTTCAATGGCATCGTCATCCGGCATCTTCGACGTGGCATGCCGTTCGAGCGCCAGCGCCATGTCCGCCGAATCCATGCCGCAGCCATCATCGCTCACCTCGATCCGGTCCAGCCCTCCGCCCGACAGACGGATGGCGAGCCGAGTCGCCCCCGCATCCAAAGCGTTTTCGACGATTTCCTTCAGCGCGCTGGCGGGTCTTTCGACCACCTCACCGGCAGCGATACGATTGACCAAATGTTCGGGTAGGCGGCGTATTGACATTGATTAGGGACTAGCCCAAGCGAGCGCTTTCCGCGACCCGCGACGCCAAATATTTTGCACTGCACTGGGCAAAAGCCATGTGGCGTAGCGGATGAGCAGAACAGCTTTCCGACTGGTCCCCTGTCGCGTCGCGGGGACGGCGGGCGATACAGGATAAGGCATGTCGATCTTCTCGCGTCTCTTCAAATTCTCCTCGCAGGATATGGCCATCGACTTGGGCACCGCCAATACGGTGGTCTATGTGCGCGGCCGCGGCATTGTGCTGAACGAACCGTCGGTGGTGGCGGTCGAGACGCTGAACGGCGTCAAGCGGGTGAAGGCCGTAGGCGTCGACGCCAAGCTGATGATGGGCAAGACCCCGGACTCGATCGAAGCCATCCGGCCGCTGCGCGACGGCGTCATCGCCGACATCGACGTCGCCGAACAGATGATCAAGCATTTCATCACCAAGGTCCATGGCGGCAAGCACAGCCCATGGCGCGCGCCGGAGATCGTCATCTGCGTGCCGTCGGGTTCCACCAGCGTCGAGCGCCGCGCCATTCGCGACGCCGCCAGCAACGCAGGCGCGCGCCAGGTCTTCCTGATCGAGGAACCGATGGCCGCCGCGATCGGTGCCGACATGCCGGTGACCGAGCCGATCGGCTCCATGGTCGTTGATATCGGTGGCGGCACGACCGAAGTGGCAGTCCTGTCGCTGCGCGGTCTGGCTTATACGACCAGCGTTCGTGTCGGTGGCGACAAGATGGACGAGGCGATCGTCTCCTTTGTCCGTCGTCATCATAATCTGCTGATCGGCGAAGCCACCGCCGAGCGCATCAAGAAGCAATATGGCATCGCCCAGTCGCCCGCCGATGGCGTGGGCGAGACGATCCATATCAAGGGTCGCGATCTGGTGAATGGCGTGCCCAAGGAAATCTCGATCAACCAGGGGCAGATCGCTGATGCGCTCGCAGAGCCGATCAGTACGATCGTCGAAGGCGTTCGGATCGCGCTGGAAAATACCGCGCCCGAACTGGCGGCCGACATTGTCGATCAGGGTATCGTCCTGACCGGCGGCGGTGCGTTGCTCAAGGGGCTGGACGATGAACTGCGCGACGAAACCGGCCTGCCGGTGACGATTGCCGAAGATCCGCTGACCTGTGTCGCGATCGGCACCGGCCGCGCGATGGAAGACCCGATTTTCCGGGGCGTATTGCAAACCGCCTGATCGAAAGGCCAGAGCGAAAGGGACGCGTAAATGGCGCGGCCACCCAGCCTACGCCCCGGCATCAACCGAAGGGCGCAATATAGCCTGTTCGCCAGCTATGTCGCGGCGATTGTCGGGGCTGCCGCCGCCCTGCTGTTGATCGTCGTTGCGATTTTCGATCCCACCGGCTTTGCCGGACTGCGTGCCGCAGCCGCCGAACTGACGCGCCCCTTGTCCTCCGGTCTGCGGAATATGGTCAGTGGCGTCAGTTCCGTTGATGAGGTGCTCGCAGCCTATTGGCGCGCGGGATCGCAAAATGTCGCCCTGCGCCGACAGGTCGAGGCAGATCGCAATCGCATCATAGAAGCCAAGGCAATCGCCCAGGAAAATGCCCGTCTCAAAAAGTTGCTACGCCTCGTCGATGCGGACCAGAGCAGCCTCTTGACCGCCAGACTCATCAGTTCCTCGTCCAGTAGCGCGCGCCGCTTTGCGCGGCTCAATGCCGGGCGCTGGCAGAGCGTGCAGCCGGGCATGCCGGTGCGCGCCGCCGAAGGGCTGATCGGCCGCATCTACAGCACCACGCCCAACACGTCCGAAGTGCTGCTGCTGACCGACACCGGCAATATCGTCCCGGTGCGCCGGGCCAATGACAGCGTACCCGCCATCTCCACGGGCGCGGGTGATGGGTCGGTGGAAATTCGCGCGCTGTCGGCAGGGCGCAATCCGTTCAAGCCCGGCGACCTTCTGGTCACGTCAGGCATTGGCGGCATTTATCAGCCGAATATCCCGGTCGCCGTGGTGGTTCGGGTGCAAGGCGAAATCGCGTGGGGCTTCCCCCTGGCCAACCCCTCGCGTGTCGATGCCGTGGTCGTCGAACGGCCGTTCGAGGATGTCGTGACCCGGCCGGACCCCGCAGCCGAGCGCCTGTCGACGGACGAAACCCCGCCCAGCAACATGGCCGGGCCATGATCGACCGTCACCTGCGTCATGTGTCGCGCCTGGGCAAACATCCCTCCCGGTTCAGATTGGCCGGAACGCCGGTCATAACCGTGATGATCGGGTCGCTGTCCGCCGCGCTGCCGCTGATTGCGCAATCGCCCATCATGCCACCCTTTGGCCTGTTGCTGCTGCTGTCCTGGCGGTTGCTGCGTCCCGAACTGTGGCGGGCCTGGATCGGCCTGCCGCTCGGCCTGTTTGATGACATGGTCAGCGGCCAGCCGATCGGATCGGCCATGTTTCTCTGGACAGTGACCCTGGTAGCGATTGATGCGGTCGAACATCGCCTGATATGGCGCAGTTACCGGCAGGACTGGCTAATTGCCGCTGTCGCCATTATCTTCTGCATTGCCACGGGTCTGTTCTTTGCGCGGATTACAGGTGGCGGTGAAGTGAGGTTGTTGTTGGTCGCGCCGCAAATGCTATGGACGATATTGTTATTTCCCTTCATCGTCCGGCAGTGCGCCCGGATTGATCGCTGGCGCGTGATGGCATGAAGCTCCCCTTGCTCAAGCGCAAGACCCTGACCGAAGCCAGCCAGACCTTCACCTTCTCCCGGCGGACGATGGTATTGGGGGTCATCCAGGGCGGTTTCGGTGCGATGCTGGCGGCGCGCATGGCTTGGATCAGCGTCGCTGAAAATGAAAAATATGCGATGCTGTCGGAAAGCAACCGGGTCAATCTGACGCTCATTCCGCCGCGCCGGGGATGGATCATAGACCGCAATGGCCGCCCCCTTGCGAACAACCGTACCGATTTCCGCGTGGATCTGATCCCGCAGCGCGTTGTCGATGCGGACGCCACGATCCGGCATTTGGCCCAATTGCTGAGCCTGGATTCGGACGAGGTTGAGCGCATTCGCGATGAACTGGACAAATCGGCGCGGTTTCGTCCGGTTCAGGTGTCGGACAAGCTGACCTACGAACAATATGCCGCCGTCAGCGTGCGCCTGCCCGACCTGCCCGGCGTCGCGCCCAGCCAGGGTTTTTCGCGTTATTATCCGGCCGGTTCCACCGTGGGCCACCTGCTCGGTTATGTCGGCCCGGCTACGGCGGAGGATTATAAGGAGCGGCGCGATCCCCTCCTGATCACGCCAGGGTTCAAGGTCGGCAAGGACGGGCTGGAAAAGGCATTCGATCAGCATCTGACCGGCAAACCGGGTGCCAAGCGGGTGGAGGTGACGGCGCGAGGAAAGATCGTGCGCGAACTCACGACGCGCCCGGACATGCCCGGCAACCCGGTCAAGCTGACGATCGACGCGGGCTTGCAGGAATATGCCGGCCGTCGTCTCGCGACCCAGAGCGGATCTGTAGTGGTGATCGACTGCGCCAATGGCGACGTGCTGGCGATGGCATCGATGCCGAGTTTCGATCCCAACAGCTTTTCCGATGGCATCAGCCAGTTGGAATGGGCGATGTTGTCGCAGGACGACCATGTGCCGCTGCGCAACAAGACGCTCCAGGGCCTTTACCCGCCCGGATCGACCGTCAAGCCGATGGTGGCGCTGGCGTTGCTGGAAGCGGGCATCGGACCGCAGGAAACGGTCGGTTGTGCCGGTGCCATCCGGGTCGGGAACACCTTGTTTCACTGCCACAAACGGCGCGGCCATGGTGCCGTCAACATGCGCACCGCCATCGCCCAAAGCTGCGACATCTATTTCTATCAGATGGCCCAGCGTATCGGGATGGATCGCATTGCGGAAATGGCCCGGCGATGCGGCATGGGTCAGCGCTTCGACCTGCCCTTCCCCAGCCAGAGCTACGGCACGGTGCCAGACCCGGCATGGAAGGAAAAGAAATATAGCCAGAAGTGGCAGGTCTATGACACGGTCAATGCGACCATCGGCCAAGGCTATATGCTCATAAACCCGCTCCAGATGGCGGTGATGGCGGCGCGACTGGCGACCGGCAAGCAATTGATGCCCAACTTCCTCCATGGCGCAAAACGCCCCGCCCCCGCGTCGGTCGGCGCGTCGGAGGCGCATCTCGCCGTGATCCGCGACGCGATGAGCGCCGTGGTCAATGGCGGCGGCACCGGCGGCGCGGCCCGCATGGCCATTCCCGACGTGCTGATCGCTGGCAAGACCGGCACGGCGCAGGTCCGTCGCATAACGATGGCAGAGCGCAAGGGCGGCGTCCGGCGAGACGCATCGCTCGCCTTCAAGCTGCGCGACCATGCCCTGTTTCAGGGCTTCGCCCCCTTCGACAATCCGCGCTACGCCGTGGCCTGCATCATCGAACATGGCGGTCATATGATCCGCAACGAGGACGCACCGATGATCGCCAGCGATACGCTTTCCTATCTGTTCGATCCCAAAAAGGCGACGGAGAAGCTTGAAGCGCTGGAAAAAGGCTGGGGCGGGACACCGGCTGAGCGACAGGCGCGACAAATGGCGGCCTTTCGCCTGGCCCGCGCCATCGAGAGGGGCGACGTTCCGAAACCCGCCCCAGATAGCGGCAGCAACGTTGCCGATGCCGACAATGGCACCGCAACCGCTTCGCCGCCACCCGGTAACGAGAGCGACGCGCCATGAGCCTCGTCCCGCATTCCCTGACCCAGTTTCCCTGGCGCGTGATGGTGCTGCTCCTTGCCATCGCCACTTTCGGCGTCCTGGTGCTGTACAGCGCGGCTGATGGCAACATCTTCCCCTGGGCGGTCAACCAGACGGTGCGGTTCTGCATCTTCTCGGCCATGGCGCTGGTCCTGAGCCGCATTCCCGTCGAGCTGTTCTCGCGCTTTGCCTTTCCTGCCTATGGCTGCGTGCTGGCGGCCCTGGTCGTCGTCGAACTGATCGGCGGTGTCAGGGGGGGCAGCCAGCGCTGGATCAATCTGGGCTTCATGCAACTCCAGCCTTCCGAATTCATGAAGCCGATCATCGTGCTGGCCGTCGCGCAATTCTACGCCATGCTGCCGGTGGGCGAAATTCGCCGCTGGAACGCGATATGGCCTGCGCTGGTGCTGATCGGCCTGCCTTGGTCGATGGTACTCATACAACCGGACCTTGGCACGGCCACCATGATCCTGGCGGGCGGCGTGACCGTCATGTTCCTGGCCGGATTGCCCATGCGCCTGTTCGTGGGGGCCGGGCTGACCCTTGCCGCGATCGTCCCGATCGCCTTCAGCTTCCTGCACGACTATCAGCAAAAGCGCGTCCTGATCTTCATGGCCCCCGAAAGCGACCCGCTAGGCGCAGGCTATCATATCAGCCAGTCGAAGATCGCCATCGGTTCGGGCGGCATTTGGGGCAAGGGCTTTCTCCAGGGATCGCAAAGCCATCTCGACTATCTGCCCGAAGGTCATACCGATTTCGTCTTCGCCACCATGGCGGAAGAATGGGGACTGGCGGGCGGCATAGTGCTGATCGGTGCCTTCATGCTGCTGTTCCGCTGGGGGCTGCGCGTGGCGATGCGGACGCCCGATAAATTCGCGCGCCTGGTCGCGGCAGGACTGACCACCACCATCTTCTTCTACGTCGCGATCAATCTGATGATGGTGATGGGCCTGGCACCCGTCGTCGGCATTCCCCTGCCCTTCATGTCCTATGGCGGCTCATCGATGCTGACGGTCATGCTGTGCGTCGGCATCATCATGGCCATCGACCGCAGTAACAAACGTAGTAGCAGCAATAGAAACTGGGCCTGAGACTGATGCGCTGTCACGGGGCTGAAACTTTTTGCGCTGCAACGCAATTTAGGGTTTGCGAATCCAGCCGACACTGCTAATTGCCCGCCCACGCCAACGGACACTGGGACATCCAGCCAGTCTAATGCCGGTGTGGACGCATAGCTCAGTTGGTAGAGCAGCTGACTCTTAATCAGCGGGTCCTTGGTTCGAGCCCAAGTGCGTCCACCATATTTTCAATGAAATCAACCACTTAGAGATAGGTTCAGGTTTCCATTTTGGCTCCTGACACCCGGGTGTCACTATGGGTGCCATATGGGTGTCACCGGAACGGTGATCATTGGTGGATGAGGATGGTCAAGGACGGAGCCGAGATTCGATTGTGCCGACCTACTTTCGCCTCCGTGCGAGGAATGCGCGCAGACTATCGGTTGGGACGAGGGTCGATCTACCGACCTTGATGGTCTCAATCTCTCCCGAAGCAATCATCTCGTATAGCGTCGATTTGCCGATACCCAACATTTGGGCCGCAAGGGGTATGCGGACGGCCAATGGCTCTACGGATTGGGCCATTCTCTCGATATTCAGTTTTTTCACAAATGCCTGCCTGCCGACATGATGTCGAAAATCAGTGTTGGTAAGATCATGGCTCGACTGCCCGGAACGTGTTTGGCCCGTAGCGACGTCGCAGATGCCCTGCTACTGCAAGCGCGTAGCGTCGTTGTCGCCAGGTCGTTGGACTGTGATAGGCTCCAACCGCCCGCCAAAAATCACCCGTGACGGCCAACCCCGACAGGAAAATCCACCGGGCAGCCTGTACGTTGAAGCACGGATCGTTGATCAACCAGGCACGTACCTGTGCGGGCGAACGCTGAGAAAGCGTAGCAAGTCTTGGCACCCAGAAGCTATTGACTTGTAGCGGCCCAAGATCGTGACTGCCGTTGCTGTTCGGAACCTCAGCACCGATCCATCCGGCCTCCTGATCACGCAGACCCCAGAGCGTTTTTTCGAGCCATGATCTGCCCGCCGACGCGAATTGAATACATCGGGCGATCTCACGTTCCCCGGTGGCAGACCTGACCGGACGAGAGTCCGCTACAGCTGAACCGGATAGTAGGACGAGGCCCGCTACGAGCGCCGGCAAGGCATAGGGGCCCGGCCGCCAGCGAGGGCGCGAAATGGGGAGTCTCATATGCGCTTCCCCCTGACCAAGACGGGTTCATCGCGAATGAGGGCAAGAAGCTGGTCACCAGATATGATCTGGATATGAGGATGACGATTAAGCAGCGTTCGGGTCGATGGTCCGGTTCGTCCAGTGTGAATGAAAAGCCCCGGCATACTCTTTGCGGCACATAGCTGCGCGAACGCATCAACATGTTCGGGCCGTATCGTATCTGTGTAGCGCTTTGCCTGGGCGAGCCAGACCCAACCGCAGATTCTTACCTTCCCATCAATACCTCCATCGCCGGTGTAGCGCTGGTTTCGGACCACTTCGATCGCGCGACGCTCAAAACATTCCAGAAGCAGTTCCTCGAAAGCCAAGGGATCCATGCGGCGCAACCGGGCGAAAACAACTGCCGGAGGCTGGGATCGATCGCGGCCCTGCAATTGCCGGCACATGATGCGTGCCTGTCGACGTCGCCATCTGTGTTTGACCGGAATGCGGAAACCACGAAGGAACCAGAAAAGGAGCACAGCCCCGACGACAACAAGCCATATGGCCCCATCAGCGATCATGACCGCCTCCGTGATCCTGGGAAGGAGCATGGGCAGGTTCGGGAGCCGGCTGGGGCGCCGTCGCGGCGGCGCGCCCATCGTCCCGGTCATCGCCTCGATGGGAACTTCGGTCGAGTAGGGATACGACCCACCGGTCCATGAAGGACGCAGCCGACAACGCGCGATCGGCGATGCGCTCAGCCAAGCCACTGGGCTTTGCACTCTCTGCAGATTCACGTTGCGCCGCCGGCTTGTCCTTACGCTCCTCGCGGTCGGCGCGTTGTTCGTCGCGGAGTCTGTCCCAGCGATCGGCGTGGCGGGCCGACCGGCCCTTCACACTGTCCCGTTCGATCCGCCCCAAGCCCTGTAGCGAGGAGGTTTTTTCGCCCGAGCGCTGTTTCAGCTTTTCGACCAGCCGCCTCCGGTTCTCCGTCCAGAGCTTCGCGCCAAACCTCGCGCGGGTGATGGCCGTGTAGTAATTCTGGCCGGTGACCAGCGGTGAGTTCACCGGAGCGAGAACATAGACCCGATCGTAAGTCTTGGACTGCGCGGAATAAACGGTTTCGCCATAGCCATGGTCCCAGTTCTTGTGCCGGGACAGGTCGATCTCCTGGATCCTGCCGTCCCGATCCCAACGAATCGTGGCGAGCGTGCCGTCGAGGCGCTCCACGGTGCCGCGCTCGGCATTCTTGAGGTCGAGGTCCCGGTTAGCCAGACGCCACTGGATCCGGTCGCCGGCGGCAAGTTCGCGATTCTCTTCCCTGAACACATTGATCTGGGAGGCCCGACCCAGGCGAGGGTCCCACTGGATGGTCCGGCCATTCTCATCCATCAGGACGATTGTCTGGCGCCCACGCGCGTCGCGTCCGATGCCGATCACCTTGTATTCTGCGTCGCGGGCGATCCCGAGGTTGGCATTGTCGCGGGAGAACACCACGACCTGACCCCGGGAATAGAAACGCGCGAAATGTTTCTCCTGGTCGGTCATCCCCGAGGGCGAAAGGATCGAAAGCCGGGCTTCTTCGGCCGCGATGGCGCCTTCGGTCTTCAGCGTCTCACGGACCTTGGTGTTGACGATCAGACGGCTCGCGTTATCGAGCACGAGGATATTGGTCTTCGCGCGCTGTTCGGGACTGAGCCTTGTCCAGTCGGCGACCAGCCACTCCGCAAGCTTCTCGGTGTTCTCTCCGGTTGTTACGGCCTCAAGCGCCTTTAGGGAGCCCTCATAGTTCTGGAGACGGGCCAGCCGGACGGCCTGCATGATCCTCTCGTCCTGCTGACGGACTGGATCCTTCAGCTCCGCCGTTGGCATTCCCAAGCGCATCATCAGCCAGAAGGGCTTGCCCTGCTCGATCGCTCCCGTTTGCCGCGTGTCTCCAAGCAGGATGAGGCGGGCTCCGGTGGTTCGGCTGATATCGAGCAGCCGGGTCGCTTGGCGGTTGCCAAGCTGGCCAGCCTCGTCAATCACCAGGACATGGCTGTCGCCGAGCTTTGCTCCGCCGGTGGCAAGCAGACTTGCGACGGTGCGCGACTCGATATTGGCCTTTTGACCCAGCTCAGCGGCCGCCGACGAGGTGGGAGCGAGTGCGATCAGGGTCGCGTCTTCCCCGACCGCCTCGCGCAATGCGCCTATAATCGTCGATTTGCCGGAGCCGGCAACGCCGTGCACGGCGACAACCCTGTGGTGGGTAGTTCCTACATGCAGAAGCGCCGTTCTTTGCTCGGGCTTGAGATTGCGGGCGATGCCGGCGTCACGGAGGGCTTCGACCGTCGCGAGGGGCCGCGCATCATTGAGGGCAAGCGCAAGATGATCCGACAAGGCCAGCTCCAGGCGGGCCGTCTTTCGGGTAGTGCGTCCGCGCGTATGGATTTCGTCACCAGTGCGATGCCGGGTCTCCAACAATTTCGCGCGCGCCTGATGTTCCTCCGCGACGGGGCGGATGTCGGAGAGTCGAACCTCGCCCACATGGGAGGCTAAAGCCGTCTGCAGTAACCGTCCGAGGTTGTTGACCGCCTCCTTGCCCTCGGATTGTCGGATACCGAACAGCATCGCTCGCGCCGCCGTTTGAGGTTCGACGTCGAGCTTGCGCTCCCCGACCTCCTCTGCGGTCGTCCTGGTCTTTTTTACCGCCTCGGCATGGAGACCAAGCCGGACATCCCATTTCTGATGCAGGTCTTCCAGCGACACCTTCTGCTTGGGACCGCGCGTGAGGTAGAAGGCCTGTTGCCGCGCCGCCTGCCCGGTCAGGCCATGTTCCTTCGCGTGCGCGTCGATCTGCTCGGCGCGCTGGGACATGTCGGTGATCAAATCCTTGCGGACGCCCTTGATTTCGAAGAGGCCGCGCCGGGGATCGAACTCGACTTCATAGCCAAGCTCCTTGAGGAGGTGCGCCAGTTCGTTCCGATAGATCTGTCCCGCAGCCATCTGCTCGGCAAACATCACTCGCGTTTCGAGGCTGACCTTCAGGGAGCCGTCACGCTCGTCGGTGATGTTCATGACGACGACATGGGTATGGAGATGAGGGTCAAGCTCGCGCGACGCATGCTCCGTGAAGCGCGCGTAGATCAGCCGCCCGGTCGTTTTCTCGGTGACCTCACCGTTGACGCGGTGGCGCATCGTTGCGTGCTCCTCGAGATAGGAGAGCGCGACGCCGACCGCCTCTTCATGCGCCTGGACAATCCGGTCATCGCCGGCCACAAGCGCCATGATCGACACGGACTTGGGCGCGTTGACCGCGAAGTCCCAGCCGGGATGATGCTGAATTTCGCCGTTTGAGCGGCGGCGCCCCAGTTGCTGGTCGTCAACGTTGCCGGCTAGCAATTCCTTGAAAACGGCTGGATCGACCTTGCCTTCGAGGCCGAGTTCGGCGGCAACCTTGCCACCCCATTCGGAATGCTCGTCGGTGCCTTTCGTATAATAGTCTCCCACAGTGTAATATCTGGCGATGTTGGCGGGCTTCCCCTTGAGGCGGATCGGGTTGATCATGCCGGCCTCGCCGCGTTGCGGGCGCCGCCATGGCGGCCGTGCTGACTCAGGCGAAATCCCGCGGGCTTGCCGAACAATTCAAGTGGCGGCGTAGAGGATGCAGGCTCCTCCCCCCGGTGCGGATCGGACGGGGGCGCGGGTTCGGCCCTTGAGGTGTCGTCCGGCGCCTCCTCTTCCCCCGGCGGAGGTGTCAGAGGCAGTTCGGCTTTGGGGGCTTTGGGTTCGGGCCGGCGCCGTTTTGTAGTACCTGTCTTCGGCTTTGCCTGCTCCGCTGGCGTCGCCGGAGTTGGGGGCATCGGCGGAACCGTAACGGCCAATCGTATGGGTGGCGTCCCGCGCTCCTCGAATGCCTCGGCGACAGAAACGACCTTGTTATAGCCGTCCTCGAACCGGACCACGGGAAGGTTACGCCCAAACCGCAGATAGCCCATCAGGTTTGGCAGATTGGTGACCTCGGTATGCATTACCAGTGGTCGCGTCACCTGCATGCGCGAGAGGTTCACGCCGTCGCGCATATCGTTCACGCCGTAGGACATGCCCTCATTGGCTTCGACCTGTTCGACCTGGCCGAGGTTCTCGCTGACATGCTTCGCCGTCGGGGTGTCGTTTGCCCTGAGCGCTACCCAGGTCGAACAATACCCGGTGATCGCTGCGGCATCCTGGATGCCGTAGGTTGCCTCGAGCTGAGGATAGCTCTGGAAGCCGAGGATACCGCAGCCGCCATATTTCCGGGCGCGGGCGAGGAAGTCCCCCAGCGACGGCAGACGCTGGAGGGTCGGTAGCTCGTCGATGACGCAATAAAGGCGTCGATTGCGATCGGGCGTCATACTCATGATCGCGCTGATGGCGATGTCGAGCCACACCGTGATCAGGGGGCGGAGCGAGGGAAGCTGATCCGCCTTCACCGTGATGAAGAGCCAGCTGTCGTCCCTTTCGTTGGCAACCCAGTCGCGGATCGAGAACCCATCGGCGGTATCGTCGAGATAGGAGAAGCTCCGCATGACGGAGGCGAGCTCGGCCTGGATTCCGGCACTGGTCCGCTCGCCCTCGGTCGAGATGAATGCAGCCGCATCGGTACCGGCGGCAAAGGCGGCGAGGTCCTTCAATTTGGAGCGCAGCAGCGTATCGAGCAGGATCGACACAAGGGTGCGTTCCTGACGCGCAAGCTTCCGCAGGACGGCGACTAGCGTGCCGCGCGCAGCCTTCGCCCAGAAGGGGTCGCCAGCCTTGTCGGGTATCGTGGACTCGGCGATCTGGTCGTAATGATAGTCCCGCGGGACATCGACCCAGGGTGACCAGCAGTCCGCCCTGGCGTCGAGCGGATTGAGCAGCACGTCGATCCCGGGACGATAGAATTTCTCCACGAAGGTGCCGGCCGTGTCATAGACGATGGCGCGGCGCTTCCGCTTCCGGATGCCGTCGAGCATCTTGACGATGATGTTGGTTTTCCCCGTGCCGGGAGCGCCGCAGATCAGGATGTGCTCGGGCTCGAAGGCGTCGGGCACATTGACGCCGCCGATCTCGAAGCTGCCCTTGGCGTGACGCCAAAGCGCCCGGCGGACCTGCCGCACCGTGCCGAATCGCGCCCCGCGCAGGAACTGGTTGGAGCCGAGCCCCCTTCCCGTCCGGGTGAAATAGAACCAGGCCCACGCCAGCATGGCGAGGGCGAACAGACCGGCAAGGGCGGCGCCGTGGATCAGGTAGGTCTCGAAGGCGGCAAGCGTCTTATTGGCGAGACCGGAATCCAGAAGTGCCTTGGGGCTGGTCCAGTACTGCTTACCCTCAGGAGTCTTGAACAGAATTGGAGTGACGTTGCCTGGAACGGCGTCTCCCATGAAGGCGGCCTGGCCGAGCTTCAGAAGGACGAAGCGCTCATATTCGGATGACTTCTCGAGCGCATACCAGATGGTGCCGCCGATCCAGATAACGAGCCCTGCAAGGACGGTCTGGTAGAAGACCTGGGTAGTCATCCGGACGTTATGGACGATCGCCTGTCCGCCCCGAGTCCAGGAGCCGAGCGTGTCGTGGCGGAAGATGCTCATGGCCGATCCTGCTCGGGATCGAGCAGTCCCCTTTCGCGGAGGAGCCGGCGCGCTTCGCCCAGGCCCTTCTGGAGGATGTCAGGCGATCGTTCGCCTACCGACGTGGCAAGGATGGCGAAGGCCTGGATGGCCGTCGCATGAAGCTCGTCGAAGCGAGCGTGATAACCCGAAGGGTCGCTTCCTTCGAAGCGTTCGAGGATGTCGCGACAATAGGTCGCTGCCCCGAGACCGGCATTGCGCGCCTGGACAGTAAGGCGCGCATAGAGGTCATCGTCTATGCGGATAGTAATGCGTGCCAAGCGGCGGACTCCTTGTCCGGCACGCCAGCAACGTGGTGAAGCGAGGCTGTTATACTCGATTTACGCCGTGATCTCAACAGTTTATCAAAACTGCCGGTGGCAGCCATTAAGTGCCAAGGCAGATCAATCGCTTAGGTCAGTTGTTCCCATGGCCTGGCTGCCGGTGGCAGCCGATCAGTGCCAAATTGGCCGCCATCCTGTGCCGGCCGGAAATAGCGGAAATGCGGGCGATTCGCACCCGCAGCACCCGTGCGTGGGGTGCATTACACCCGCCTCCGGCGTGCGTCCCTCGCCCGCAGCGCGCTTGCCCGCTGCGCCCGTCGATCCTGATCGGCGCGGGTATCCCTGTCAGGGGAGCAGTGCTTGATCGGTTTCGCTATCGGCGGGAAGGCGTTGCAAGCGAAAGCTCCTTGGTGGATAGTCGGGAGTGGCGAGCAGACCTCCTTCTTAGAAGGAGTCCAAACATGCCCAAGATGACGGAACGGGAACGGCTCGCGAAGATCGAGGCCGACCAGCGCAACCTCGCGCAAGAAGCTGAGACGGTGCGGCGCGGATTGCGCGCGCAATATGGAAAGGTCGCGACCGAGATTGCCGTGGAGAGACTGAGCGAGCGCGAGTTTCGCGATGTGCTCGGCCAAGCGATCCGGGTGGGTGGAGGTGCCGCGCTGGCAGCCTTGAAGGCGCTCCCGGCCGCGTCCGATGATCCGCCCGCACGGGGTTTGCCGGTCAAGACTGGTGCCGCCGCGCGGGGGAATCCCGGCGCTGCGCTGCCGCCCGGATCGGAGGCCGGAGGAGCGAGCCATGCGACGGTGCAGCCTTAGCGGAAAGGGGAGCGACGTTGGCGGGCGGAACGCCCGGCAAAAGGAGCGACGCGGGGGAAACCGTTCGGGTTTCCCCCGCTCGTGCGACAAGCACGACAAGGGACCGGCTGCGGTGTGCCGCGCCGGTCCCTCTCGTTGGGTGTTCGTCCGATCAGGCCGCTATGACGCGGCGCTTGCGCTTGATCGGCACATCGGGTTCCTGATCGGTCCTCATGAAAACATGCGTGGGCACGCGGTGCCCCTGTTCCGGGTTGAGCAGGTCATAGAGGCTCGACTGGATGCCGGAACCTTCGCACAGCAGCGCCTCGACCGGCATAAGCTCGGCAATGTCGCGGTTGCGCTTGAAGCCCTTGCCCTTGCCGCGTCCATAGAGGCCGAACGCGATACAGACGGCACCGCGCTGCGCTGCCCATGCGGCGGCGGCGGCGTCCACACCGGCGCGCTGCCCGGTGGTGACAAGCACCATGTGCGGGATGCGCGCCCTGATCTGGTCGAGCCTGTTCCAGATGACGCGCCAGTCGTGCCAGTCCTGCGGGCCGGAAACGACGACGACGGGGCCTTGCGGGTCGTAGCGATCGCGCCGCCGCTCGGATCGTGCGCGCAGGAAGTCGAGCGCGGAAATCTGGCTGGCGGTGGTGACATGGGACGCGCGCGATCCCCGAGCCGGGGACCATGGGCGACCGGCATAGGCGCGATACATCGCGGCGGCATAGTCGCGCATGGCTTCCATGGCGGCGCGCTGCTCGGCGACCGACTGGCATTCAAGCTGGGTGTCTTCCAGTTCCTTGTTGAACACCTCGCCCGGTTCCAGACGGCGGGCCATGTCGCGGATGGTGTCGGCCAGCCTGTCCTCGCGGCCTTCGAGTTTGCCCGCGACAAAGTGGAAGCTGTTGACGAAGCCCCATGCGAGTTCGGGCGCGAGCGGGTCGAGCCGCGTATCGCCTAGCAGGTCGAAAATGGCGGCGACGATGCCCCCGCATTCCGCCTGCGCCGCGAGCGGATCGGGCATGGTGTGTTCGGCAGGGTCTTCGCCCGCGTCGATGATGGTGAGGGGCAAGGGATCGCCGAACGATGCCACGAAATCTGGCGTAGCGGTGAGTTCGGCATAGAGTTCCGGCAGGTCGGCAAAGCTGCTAACGCTGCGCAAGGCCGTTGGCTTGCTCATGGGATGCACTCCTTGTGAGGGTGACGGTTCAGGGTCCGGGGAAGCGTTCCAGCGCTCCCCCGGCCCGCCTTTGATGCCGCTTAGAAGGGCACCTCATCGTCAAGGCCGCGCCCGTTCCCGGTATATTCGCCGCCGGGGCCTGCGGTGCTGCCGCCGGAGAAGCCGCCGCCCGACCGTCCGCCGAAACCGCCCTGTCGCTGGCCGCCGCCGGAGCGTCCGCCAAAGCCGCCGCCCTGTGCCTCGCGGTCGCGCCGCCACTGGACATCGAAGCCGTTCGTCTCGTCCCCGAAAAGGGCGATGGGGAGCGGCTCGCGGAAGCTGGGATCGTCGACCATGCCGGACAGGAACACCTCGTCATTGGACTTCATGCGGCGTTCCCAGACGACACCGATCTGGATTTCGTCGCCAGCGCGGTTCGTCTCGTAGATTTCATAGACGGGGGCGCTGTCGCTCTGTCGATCCTCGACACGGCGCATGATGAGGTAGGGAAAGCGCATCTCGCGGGTGGCGATCTTGCCGATAATGTCGCTGGCGCGCTCGTCGAATTTGAAGCTACCGATCTTCATGACTTCATCCTTTCTCTTGGGTGCGGGCCATTTTTCTTTCCCGGCCGCATCCAAACCCTACTCCCTCCCCTCCATTACTTCCATGTTATTGATTTATTGACAGATTTTCATCGTGCCTGGTGAGCCCGAGCACAGACGGCCGCGTCAGCGGCCCACAAATGACGAAGACGCACCGGCCGCGCAGCGGTCGGTTCCGCTTGAATGGAAAGGGAGCGTGGGCCGGCTCGATCGTCATCGCACCCGGAGCCGCCCTCGCAGGTCCGAAGGCGCAGGGCGGGGCTCTTGTCCGCAAGAAGCACGGGAGGGGCTCTAGCGAAGCTTGGCGAAAAGGGGCCGGCGCTTCTGTTGAAAACAGACAAACATCGCCGGCCCCTTTTCGCCTAGCGTAGCTTTGTCCCGACGCAATTCTTGCGGACGAAACCCGCCCTGCAACGCACGGATCCTGCGAGGGCGGCGAAGGGTGTGATGCGATCGGGCTGGCTCCACGATCCGCATCGCGCGACTAGCGCGATTCCTTAGGCGAAGCCTGCATTGCGGTGGTCGTGCGGCTGGACTCTCCAGTCTGGAAGGAAGCGCCTCACCTGCCGGGCACACCCGCGGAAGGGATCGTTACCGCGAAGCGGAGTGCGCCGTTGTGGCGCGAAGAAGAAGGAGTGTTCGTATGAACTAAGCTTACTGGCGTAGCTTGTGCCTGACCGACTTACCGGGGCTGGTGATGAACCGGCTGAGACTCCGAAAGGGGAACGGGACCAGAGCATGTCGGGGAACGGATCGAAACTGGGCGCCGCAGTCCGGTGGTTGACCAACAGGCAAGGTGTGCATGGTGAAGACTGTATTGTTTGAATCCCAGTTTCCAACGATTACGAGGTTGGTGATGGTGAACGCGGCTGACACACCATCCCGGGCGGAGCGAGGAGCGTGGCCCTGTGAATCGCTGCCAGTCCGCCCGGCGTGGCCCCCGTCAGGGGACCAAGGAAACGAATGGGGCACCTAAACACACCGCGACTCCTCACTCGCGTAACTACGGGATCGTCTAAACAGGACGGCTTGCCGGACCTGCATGGCGACGGAGCCGTCATAGTAATCGAACGCCCGGCGTAATGGCCGGGACAGCCGCCGTGTGGCGGACGGGACAGCGGTATAAGCAGGAGTGATCCGCGCGAAATCCGCTGCTTCTGGGTGAAGGACGGCAGTTCTGCGTAACTCGACGGATCAACGGAAAGGGACTGCTGATGCAGACCGCTACTATCCTGAGACGGATCGAGAAGCTTCCGGCCCTGTCGCGGGCGGGTAAGCGGATCAATGGTCTCCACCGCCTCATGCGGTCCCGCTGTCTATATGAGCGGGCCTATGACAGAGTATCCCGTAATCGGGGTGCGATGACGCCGGGAGTGGACGGACAGACCTTCGACGGCATGACGCTGGCGAGGCTCGACCGTCTGGTCCAAAGCGTGGCGGAAGGCCGTTACCGCCCTCGTCCAGTGCGGCGGGTCTATATCCCCAAGGGCAATGGTAAAATGCGCCCATTGGGCATCCCTACGGCGGATGATCGTATCGTTCAGGAGGCGGCGAGAATGATCCTCGCGGCGATCTATGAGCCTGTGTTCTCGAAACACAGTCATGGGTTCCGCGCGGGTCACTCCTGCCACACGGCTCTCGAAGAGATCCGCAAAACCTGGACGGGCGTGAAATGGCTGATCGAAGTGGATGTCCGCGGGTTCTTCGACAACATCGACCATGACATCCTGCTTGGCCTTTTGGCCCGGCGAATCGATGATCCTGTGTTCATCGGTCTGATCGGGACAATGCTCAAGGCCGGGTGCATGGACGACTGGAAGTTCGAGCGGACCTATAGCGGCACACCACAGGGCGGGGTTATCTCGCCCTTGCTCGCCAATATCTATCTCCATGAGCTGGACCAGTTCATGGAAGAGATGCGGACGGGCTTCGACAAGGGCGCGGAGCGGAAGGCAAACCCTGCCTACACCGCCTGTTCCCGCCAGATCGCCGCGCTCCGAACGGAGATCGACGCGATCCGCGCCACAAGCGCGGATAAGGCCGAGGTCCGAGCCCTTCTGGGGCGGATCAAGGCTGTTCAGAAGGAACGGCGGAAAATCCCCTCCGTCGATCCCATGGACCCGAACTTCCGACGCCTACGCTATTGCCGATATGCCGACGACTTCCTTGTCGGCGTGATCGGCAGCAAGGCGGACGCGGTGAGGATCATGGCCGATATACAGCACTTCCTCGCTGATCGGCTCAACCTCGCCGTGTCACCGGAGAAAACGGGGGTTCGCGATGCGTCGAAGGGATCGCCGTTCCTTGGCTTCCATGTATGCGCCTTCACGTTGCGTTCCGCCGGTACCATGGCGGGGCGTCAGAAGGTTGGCGGCGGGACGCGGCGCGTCCTCCGCCGATCGACGCGAGGGAATATCAAGCTGTGGGTGCCACGGGATCGGGTCTATGCGTTCTGTAGGCGCAAAAAGCTCGGCAACCTCGACCTGAGGAATGGCTGGGCGCGTCCGCAGTTCCTGGACTCCAGTGTCGCGGAAATCATCGTTGCCTATAGTTCGGAGTTCCGGGGCTTTGCCAACTACTATGCTATCGCCGATGGAGTTAAAGGGTCGCTCGACAATCTTGAGCTTATTGTCATCAGGAGCATGTTGGCGACCGTAGCCTGCCGGCGACGTGTAGGGAGGGCGAGCGTCCAGAAATCCTTGCTGATGGGGTCGGACTATGGAGTCTCCACCATGGTCCGAGGTCAACCGCGCGTCCATAAGCTGTGGCGGTTGAAGCATCTGGTCGTGAAGGCATGGGATAACCCCATTGTCGATAAAATCACGGTCGGCTCTCGCCTCGCGCAGAGTCCGAACGACCTCGCCACACGCCTGAGCGCTGGAGAGTGCGAAGCGTGCGGCGACACTGATGGTCCGTTCGAGATGCATCACCCGAACCGGCTGAAGGACAAGCCGCGCGACCAAATGAAACCATGGAAGGAATCGGCGCGGCGGCGCAGGACTATCGTTCTGTGCCACAAATGCCACGTTGCCCATCATGGTGGCCGGATGACCAGCGGAACGGAGAGCCGTGTGCATTGAAAGGTGCAAGCACGGTTCGGGGGGAGGCGCTGGGGCGTCCTCGAAAGAGGCGCCTCGCGCCCACCCTACCAAGACCCCGCAAGGGGGCTTGGTCGGAGCGTATGTGGAGATAGAGCCCGGTGCCCGCCTCGGGCGGGCATCCGCCCACCCCCGGCCACGACAGTCAGCCATTGCGAACCCCGCTGCGGTCATGTGATCGGTTCAAGGATTTCGCCACCGCCGCGTCGAATTCCCACACAATCGCTGCAAAGCCTGAGCGACGGCACACCGGGCATCGCTTCCGCTGCGTTCACAAGGCGATAGTCGTCGGCCGGATCGCCGCATGCCGAACAGACATCCGGTGACCCCATACGCTGGATGGAGATGCGCGCGATGGCGCCAAGCCGGGGCTCCACGCGGTCCACGATCGAGAACCACAGGTCCGAGTGCGGCGGAATGCGCTGCAGATGGCGAGCGGCTTCCTCGGGGTGGTGCCGCTTCAGCCAGGCGAGAGCAACGTCGCGCCGTGTCTGGTCGTTCACCACGAGCTGTTGGTAGAGCATTACGAGTTGCGCAGTGGTCTTCCGGCGGTTCGCCTCCAGAGCCCGCTGGTAGTGAAGGAGATTGACGGCGAAGCGCAGGCCACCGGTGTGGAATTCCCGAACGTGCTGATGCAATATTCGAGGAGGCCCTGATCGGGGTGAGGTCCGGCGCTCTCCTCCATATGGTCGAGATCATAATGCCACGGGTTGATCGCGAAGTCGGCTCGCCAAAGGTCGAGATAGCCGCTCTCCCGATAGAGACGGGCGATCTCCTCGTCCCATTCCGGATGGTCTTGCACAAGCTGGTCGAGGTCGCTGAAGTTCTCGACCGATGGATCGAGCCGCCGCGCGGCGGTCAATATGCGGTTCTGGACCTCCTGCATGTCGGCGATCGGGTTCGGGCGCTTGGCCCACGCCGCCAGCTCGGCTGATGACACCACCTCGGTCATGACCGGAAGCTCGGCGAGAAGCGGACTGCATCGGATCTGCTCGGGCGTGCAATAGTCGGCGTCGGCCACGAGGTGGATGCCCGCGCTGGCGAACGCCCGGGCGACAAGGCGCGAACAGAAGAGTTGCCGTGTCCTTGGCTTGGGACCGCTCAGGACCGATCGCACCGCTTCGCTCCTGGAGTAGCGTGTCCCGATTTCGGCGCGCGCGAAATCGATGATGGTGCCAAGCTGAAGGTCGCTCGGGGGCAAGCGAAGTCGGAGCACGGTGACATGATCGTCCGGCCCGTAAAGCTCGCGCTGGATATTGTGCGCCTGCACGCCGTCATCGGTCGAGTCGATGATCGAGCCATGCTGGACGCAGATCATGGCATGGGACACCTGCCCCTTGGTGGCGAGGCGGATGGCCTTGCTCACCTTGCCGCGGGACGCGGTGAGAATGATGTCGCCCGGCATGAGCAGTTCGACCTTGATGCGGCGGGTCGGTTCGTCAGGCATGGGGCACCGTTAGCTGAGATTGGTGGAGTCGAGGGTTCCCCGGATCCATAGCGTTGGCGGCTCTTCGGAATCGATATAGTCGCGGATCGCGCGCTCGGCGTCCGCGGACGATCCGCCAACGCCGGCGCAGGACCATATGCGGTCGATATGGGCATGCTCCGCATGCACCCAATCGAGGATCGTGAGGGCGGCGTGGCCATCGACGGTGCGGCTCGGAAAGCTGGGGGAGATCCGCGCGCTGTCCGAGGTCGCGACGGTGAGGATCGATCCTTTATTGGGGTTCCTCGCATCGAGCTTGTTGGCGGCGATCAGCGCGGTTCCCATGACGGGCAACAGCGTCATGAGGCCGCTTCCGAGCGACACGCAATCGTCCGACCCGTCGCGCGCGATGGCCTCCCGGATCACCTTGGGCCACAGCCCCGAGATGTCGGCGAATTCCCCTTCGGCTATGGCAGCGCGGGCGAGACATCCGGCACGAGAGATGTGGCGCATGAGCGCAACGGCGATGGCGGCGCAGCGATCGAGCTGGGGCTCGTGGAAGTCGGCGACGATGATGAAGCCGTCTCCGAACTGGTGGGCGAAGAGGCGGTCGCCGTCATCGCGGTAGAGCCGGGTTCCGAGGCTGTAGATGCCCTCCATGAGGGCGCTCAGGCCCAACACGGCTTTGTGCCCACGCTCCCAGAGCGTGCTGAAGCCTTCAACGTCGATCCAGATCGACCAGCGTCTTCCATCTTCAATCGGCCGGGGTTCGACAGGCGCGCCTCGTTCGGTGGTCATCCGGCTCGTCCTGCCTTCTGCTGCGTGCTACATATTGCGGTCTCCCATCGGGCATCTTGCGGCAAGGCCCTGCGGAGCGTGGCGCTCTCCTTGGGTGGCTTATGAGACAAGAGTAAGCCTTTGTCCGATCGAACGGTCGAGCCCTTCGCGAACCTCGGCGGCGACCGACCCGGCCAGCTCGTCGGGTGAGAGCCCGAGCAGGGCGACCACGCGCCGGCGCAGTTCGGGGATATATTTGAGGAACTGGCGTTCCTTGGGCCGGTCGGCCAAGTTATTCTCGATCGCATCGAGGCTCCAGAGGACGGTGATCCAGCACTCCATGAAGTCGACGGGCATGCCGCTATAGTCACGCGCGATCATGAGCCGGGTGATCGCCGGCGTGCGGCCGCAGAAGAAGGCGACCAGGATACGGACGGTGAAACGCGGCCAGGATAGCGGGGCGCTCGAACCGTCGAGGCCGTGAGGGAGATCGGGACAGCGGGCCTTATAGAGGAGGAATAGGATCCAGAAGCGCAGTCGCAGGACATCGCTCGGGCCGAGCGGTTCGTCGTCCCATTCGAGACCCTCGGCATAGCCGATAACGTGGCGCTCATAGAGGCGCGCGTCGATCGGGGCGGGATCAATCGGCTCCTCGTCCGGCTGGCGCGGCTGCGCAAGGTCGCCACCATCGGCGCCATCATCGAGATCAGCGTCACCGCCCTCTTCCGTAGGCTCGTCATAGGCGGGATCATCGTCTTCGCCCGCCGTCGGAGCGGGAGTTCGGCCGGAGAGCAGATTGAGGAAATCCCGGATGCTGTCGCTATAGGTCCCGGCGAGACTGTTCGCGCCAGCGGCGCCCGACCGCCCGCCGCCAGGTCGCGCCTGCACGAATTCCTCATAGCTCAGCGACACGGGTGCCTCGGCCTCGCCATCGCTTTTGCGCGAAGGTCTGCGGGCGGCTGCAAGCGAGGGGGAGTCAGCAGTTTGCTCGAAGTCGGCCCGAGCGAGTGTCTCGAAGGCCTGGTGCATCCAGAGATCGAAGTCGGTCCCATCGGTGAATGGCGCGAGCGCCCGGGCGACAGCCCCGGTCGCCATTTCCCTGCGACGTCCGCGCAGCGCGTTCCGGTGCGTGACGTGGGCAATGGTCGAGCTGAAGTCGCCAGAGACGAAGCGTGCGAAGCACAGCGTCCGGTGGAGCGCCGGATCGACCGGCGCGGTGCGCGTGTCACCGGAATGGTGGAAGGACGCGACCGGGATGGACAGGAGCAGGTTTGCTCCATTGTCGAGGAGTTGGACCTCGCCTTCCTGCATCCCGCCGCGCGCCGGACGCCAGATGAGAACATCATTGTCGAGATCGAAGCTGCCGGGCTGGCGCGCTTCGATTGCCTTGAGGGGAATGGGTGTCGATGGGGTGCGTGGCGGAAGATCGGCAAGCGCGATGACATCGCCGTCGAGCCAGCGATCGAGCCCGAGGGCTTCGCGTGCAGCCCCGCGCTGTAGCCTCCGATAGATGCAAGCCTCTGCATTGAAGCCGATGGCCCCTGCCCGCCCCAGCGCCGGGGTTGTGCAGTTCGCGCTTCCGAACAGGATATGGTCGTGACGCGCGGTGGAAGCGATGAGTATCTTGGCGTGGGTAAAGCGTCGGGTGGGCCAGCCCAGCTCGACGATACGGGGCTTGCTGGCGAACGGCGCGTCGGCCGGAAACTCGTGACTCGTGCTGTCGATCGGGAGGATAATCCGCTTGGGCGCAAGACGCCGGGAGAGATCGGTAAGGGCGGAAAGATCGTCGTCCCAATAGGGGCTGATCACCACCAGCGACTGAACCTTGTCGCCTCCGACGAAGGAGACGAAGTGATCGCCGATTCCCGTTTCGTCTGGGGCATGGAGGAACGCGATCGCCGAACCGTCGTCCAGTTCCTGCAGGACCAAACCGGGCGGACCGTCGAGCCACGCCGCGCGCTCGCCCGCCCAGCGCAGGGCTTCTCGCGCAGGCGACGGTTCGGATGGCACGAGCGCGTTAAGATAGCGCCAGATGGATCGGACGATCTCGCGCTCGGGACCGTCCTCATCCTTGCACTCGATCTCGATCGAGACTTCGGCGTTTCCGGCAAGGCCCGCCGCGGTCAGGTTGGCGGAGCTGACGAAGGCGCGAGCGCCGTGACGGCCGATCTGAAGGATGATCTTGGGGTGGAAAATCCCGTCGGCGGCTGGCGGGCTGTGGAGCGCATAGTCGCGCCCGAGCGCTGTCGGCAGGATCGATCCGTCCGAAAGGGCGAGTGACGCCATGCGTGCGTCGGTGATGAGGAGCAGGTTCGATGCGCCGCTCGCCATCAGCTGAGGCAGGAGGATTTGTTCGACAGCCGCGAACTCCACGGCGAAGCTCGTGGCGATCGCACTGTGAAAGGGACGGCCGAGGCGGCGGCCGAGACGATCCGGCAGCCTCATCGGGAGGTTCCCAGCGCGTCGAACCCGAGCGCCGTCAGCCCATCCTCGTCCAGGAGATGGATGTCCTCGAGAAACTGGATGGCGGGCGCAAGGCGGGGCGTGGTGGCGACCGGCTGATATCCGGCGAGGAAGAAGAGGCGTCCATCGCGCAGTTCGAACAGGAAGGTGTAGTCGCGCTGCCGGCGGAGCTTCTGCATGGCGACCCAGCTATGCCGGCGGACGACGCGGTCGATCACATAGTCGGCGATCCGGTCGACGACACCGTCCGTCTCCCTGCTTTCGAGCCAGTCGAGTTCCGTGCGGAGCGATCGTGCAGGACCGCGGCCAGGCAAGCCGCGCGCTGCCGCATCGGCGAGATCGGGACGTGTCCGAAGCCGCTGGTGCAAGGCAGCCATCAGGGTGATGGCAGGAACAGCCTTGTCGGCCGGCGCGCCGCGGGCGCTCGTCAGGTCATCCCACATGGCCTGATATGGAAAGGTCCCCGGATCGAGGCTCAGGCGCAGGTCGCGCCAGCTCCCTGCGAACGCGTCCTCGTCATGCCCGGTCAAATGGGCGACCACCTCGGCGCGGATATCGGAGAGGGTTTGGCCCTGCCCGTCCGCGTTGATGATCGTGATTGCCCAGGCAAGCAGGGCGGCCGATGCCACCTGCATCAGATCCTGGCATTGATAGGCTTCCCAGTTGAGGCGCTGCGCCTCGAGAGGTTTGGGCAAAGGTGCCTGTGGCGGATTGAAGAGGTGCCAGCGGACATCCTCCGGTCCAGGCTGTTCCTCGATGGCGCGCGCGGTTTCCAGGATAAGGCTGAGCGTGGCGGCGCGGCTCGCCGCGCCCTGTGCGGGCGACTCTTTGCGTGCGAAGAGAAGAGCTTCGTAGAAGCTGCGCTCCTCGCTTTCCAACTGGATCTGGGAGGGCACGATCGGTCCGAGGCGATCGAGGTCGCGGACACTGACGCGGGCATCTGCGATCTTCTGGCGCAGGAGCTTTACGAGATCGGGTCCGATCGCGTCGGCGAACAGGCCGGCCGCGCGCCGGCCGAGATCGCGGGCGGCGACCTGTATCCCGTGGCGGTTCTCGGTGAAGAGGCCCAATTCGGCCATCTGGGTGTAGTAGGCGCCGCCGAAGACCCCGAGCGACTGGCGCAGATAACGCTCCTGTGACGCGTCGGTGGACGCCGCGGCGGCGAAGTCGATGACCCGCTCCTCTGCGGCCAACCGGCGGTTGGCCCAGTCGACGCCGCCCACGCCGGTTTCCCCGGCCCGCGCGGAGACCAGGGCATAGAGCGCTTCGGCGCGCCGCACCCAGGTGCGCCAGGCCTCGAAATCGCTGGTGGCGCCGCGGAGAGCATAGGTCTCGCTCACCCAGCAATAATAGCCGTAATAGCGCATCCGCAGGGTGACGTTGCTGATGCCGGGGAGGAGCGACTGGTAAAGCACAACCCCGCTATTCTGCATTCCAAGCGGATCAAGGCCGCGCTTGTCGGCCCTTTCGGTCCATTGCGGCAATAGATACAAATCGCCCCCATATCGTCATGCAGTGAGCAGAGTTACATGCCCGAGATATCCTCGAACTGGTAGAAATCAGCCTAAACCGAAAAACGCGAATGCTAGTCGCTAGCAGGACCAATCCAGAGCAGTTCCAGCAGGCTCGGTCCGCGTTGCCAGGCTTCGATCTGGACATTCTGGTCCCGATGAGCATGCAAATCGTCACGCGTTTCGAGTCGCCAGACCAGGCCATCCGCGACTTCCAGCAGTGGCCCGCGATCACTCATTCGGACAATCCCGCGCAAACGCAGCGGGGGCTTGCTGTCGGTCATGACCGAGAACCTCCGATGTTCGCAAGCACGGCAATGTCATCGAAAGGGCAAGCGATAAGGGTGAAGAAAATTGAAGGAGGCATGCGCTGACTCATGGCATAACCGGGACAGAGGTTGCAATCTTGTTCATTCTATGTTCCTTCACCAGCTCAAGGAGCTAACCATGATCCGCGACTTTCTCGCCGCATATGATTTCAACCTGCCGCTCGACGATGCGGCGGTCGATCCCGAACTGCCGCTGGTGCGTCGGCGGCTGGCGAGCCTTGCCATGAGTGAGGGTCTTGATGGCGGCTATTATGAAGCGCAGGAGCTGGCCGAGGCATTTCTCGATGCGGCGCGTGAAGCGAATGAAGAAATCGAGGATGACGACAGCCCCGCGCGCCGGCGGCTGCGGGGCATCCTCGCGCGCGACCTCGATTATCAGCGGGAGCTATTCGAGGAAGTTTGCGGACTGCCGCTGGCCGACGCGGCCGCGCATCTTTGCTGGCTCACCGACCTCATGAAGCGGCGTGTCGACATGGCGCGGCCGATTGCCAATATTCTCGGCCAATAGCTCGAAGGTGCGGGAGGGGCAGGTCGTAGCTGGCTGACCTGCTCTTTCCCGGCCCCAGCGCAACAGATCGGATATGGCGCGCTTCATGGCCCTCGATCAGGCCAGCCGGCGCCAGATATCCTTTGCGCTGTCAGCGTGGATCGCAGCGAGACCTCGTGTATCGAGTTCCGCCTGAACGCAGCAGACAAGGTCGCCGGTCTCGCCAAAGGGGGCCGTTCATAGACGTAGAGATCGAACAGCGCCCGGCCATTCACAAGCTCATGACGCTCGTGGATCCGCGACCAGGGATGTGTCGTGTTGAGGTCGGTGTCCGCCCAATCGGGATCGTCACTGATCGCGAGGATATTGAGGGCCGTTCGGCCGGTCGTTAGATGAAAGCGTTCGGCGATCTCGATCGTGTAGCGGGACGCGACCCTTTCTCCCTGCGCGATCTGCTCGGCGACGTTTCGCAGCTACCGGATATCGTTGGCGGACAGTCGAACGGTTCCGGTCATTTGTCAGATCTCCTGTCGTGGGCGGTCGATGTGCCTGCATTGGCTATGCGATGCGCAATTGACGTTCGCCGGACGCGGTGAATCTGTAGCCATTGGCGGTGATGCTTTCGTCGACCGCTTCGTCGGAGCTGAGATATTCATACTCCGCGCGAAGACCGCGATAGAGCCAGCCGGCGAGGTCGCGGAGCGCTTCGGCGATGGCCTCTTCGGCGCCAGCGGTCATGTCCTGGAAGGCCCCGTCGCGCTCGACCGAAATCGCCATGCTGTGTTCGTGATAGTAGCGCCCGCGGTGATGGACGCCGGCGCTGAGCTGATAGAAGTTGCGGCTCTGCAAGGCCCGCAGGGCATCGGCGATACGATGAAGCTCTGTGTCCAGAGGCGCGTGGTCCCGTATCCGACGGTGGGCGCCCCTCGAATAGGAGTAGACGCCCTCGTAGCAGGCGCCGTCGCCCTGGCTCCAGAAACCGGTGAAGTAGATGCGCGGCTCGCTGCGTGTCCCTCCGCCATGGAGGCGCACGATATTGGTCTTGAGGCTGACACCGAGAATGTCGCAGACCCGTTCGAAGTCATCGTATGTGGAGTCGTGCCAGTCATAGTCGAGGCCGGTTTCCCGATACCAGCTGCGGGCGTTTGTCTTCGCGCGCTCGGACAGTTCTTCGAGCCGATAAGTCTCGATTTCCATGAGTTCGGGCATGATCTGGGATCCTTGTGGGATGCGGCCGAGGCCACGGGAATCCGTTCGGCGACCCGGCACCGTGGGCGTGGCGTGGTTCGTTTTTGAGGGAAGCCGCGTCCTTATAGGCTGTTTTCAGCCGAGACGGCCGGACTTCACACGAAGGCTGTCATTCCTGATGGTTCGCGATGATCCGGCGCGCGAGCTGTTCGATCTCGTCCCGATCGGCGGTTGTCGTGCAATCGCCGGACAAAACTACGAGGTCGTCCAATGCCGCGCGGCCCTTGCTGATGAAAATCCGCCAGACATTGCGCCGGATTTCGCCCTGCTCGCGAGGTTTGGTGTCGGGGTGGAACATATCCGCCCACTGGCGCCGATCGGGATCATCGGACATGTCGGTCCAGTCACCGAGCATGGCCCAAACCGAATAGCCGTCGATCTGGGCATGGTGCTCGCGGGCTGCGCGGCGTTCGGCGTCCCTCTTGGGCTGCTCTCGCCTTGCCTTGGCCTCCGCCTGCTTCCATTGGACCGATGCAAGGCCGCATTCGAGGCCCTGAATGACGTCGGCCGCCACGGCTTCCTGCCTTCTGGGCAGGATATGATTATGTCGGGCGGTGTCGAGTTGGTCTGCGCCATATCGTGCGAGGTTGAGCAAGGCCTGCAATTCGGTCTTCGTCAGCGTGATCCGAAGTCCGCTCACCATGGCATGGGTTTTCATGTCCGGCGTTCCTTGTCCCAGGGTTTGAGACCAGCGAGCGGCAGCTTGTGCTCGCGCGCGGTGTGGTGGTTGCTCTCGGAAAAGAACCCCCAATGGCCGGTCGACGAGTATCGTCGAAAGAGGAGTCTCTCGTCCTCCTCCGTTCTGATCCACATGCCAGGCTTTATCGGATATTGATCGGCACTATTCATTGAATTGCCTCGTAACGGTCGGTGAGGGAGGGAAGCTTGCCGGCGTCGCCATCTGCTCCGCGCGACAAGAACTCCTGCGGTCGCGATCCCCGGTGACGGCGGGCATACCCACAAGGGCCATGCTGACGCGGGACCGGTCCGCGTGCCCGGCCTCACCGATGGGAATTGCTTTTCCGTTAGGTCTGGTGGGCCTCCGGGTTACGGGTTGGCGCGGGCGCGACGGCGAGCAGCTGTCCGGCGTCGGGAGCGCAGGGTTGCCAGTCGCAGAGGGAATCGCTTTCGGCCTCGCAGGTCTGGCAGATCGTGCAATCATAGACGCCCGCGAGCACCCATTGTTGGGCTGCGCAGTCCCATTCGGCCGAAGCGTCGCGGATCAGTTCGTTGCTGCCACAGCGATCGCATTTTGGTTCGACGCGCGGTCGCGCTGCGAGCGCGTTCAGGGCTGACTGGTAGCGATCGGTGTCGATTGCCAGGCCGACCGCATTGACGGCGATTGCGCAACGTCTGCGTGCCTCCGCGGTGTCGAAGTCCGCGCCGGCGCCAGTCATGATCTCATGATAGCCGCGGGCAAGGGTTTTGGCATCGCCGAGCAGGATGTCGGCGATCGCCTGAAGATGGCTGATACGCATGTCGGGTCTCCGGCAGGGTATTGGAGGAATCCGGGATTTGGCGACGGTGTAAGAGAGCGGAGGTAGGCGACGAACCGGGCTGAGCTGCCCCATCGGAGATCGAGTTCAGGCGACGCGCAGGACCAGATCTTCGTCATTGGCCGGAAGCGCCTCCGTTACGCGGAACGGCTGGATGGGATTGCGGGTTCGGATGACGAACTGGTTGCGGCCGGTGGCGGTCCAGCGCTGGATCGCGCAGGCATATGCGTGCGGAAAGCCTGCCAAACGCGCCCTGAGCGGAGACAGAGGGGCCATGATATTCTCCATGTGGATTTGCGGTGCGGTAGCGCTGGCGTCCGCCGAGCGGGCGAGGCTGGTGCTGGAGCAGGCCCTATTTCGGTGGGCGATCCCCATCGTCGCGGACAATGGGAAGCCCGATGGTGTCGATGACGATGCGTGCCGATCTGGTCCAACCGGCCTGATCAAGGATATCGGCGGCCTCGATCCTGGCGGCATCCAGTTCTCGGTGGCTCGAAGCGAGCGCTATTCGCTTGAGCGCTCGAAGCGCCATGTTCATGTCGATCATGAGGACACCGCTTCGACGGTGATGCGGAACGCGGCGCCATCGTCCAGCACAAGGTAGATTTGCGTCCCAGTTTCTATGTCGCAACTGGCGATGCTGTCGATGTTCGCGCTGGTGCCGTGAACCTGCGAGATCACATGCGATGGCCGGTCTTCGGCGCAATCGCCGCTTTCGTCGCATTTGGCGATATGGGTTTCGATCAGTTCGCAGATCATCGCGGCGATGGTAGACGCGCGGGTCGGAATATCGCTCGGGCGCACAAGGTTATCGAACGCGTCGCGCAGGATCGGCGTCAGCGCGTCATTGATCTGGACAAGCAGGTTCGACCGGTCGGTCCCGCCCAACATGTTCAGCCATCGGTCGGGGATGAGATTGTTGACCGCATGGGTGGCGTCGTCGACCAGAGCATCAAATTGGTCATCGATCATGGGTGCGCTCCTGGAAGCGTTGCCCGGCCCGGCGCGGCGCCGGCTTGGTCAGACCGGGTGGGGAAAGGATTGTTTGCTGGCGTTGCGCGCGGGCGTGCTGTCATCCGCGAATTCGGTCCTGACCGATTGGGCGACGCATGCGTGGCGATCGCCTGATCTGTCGGGATCAGGGGCGGTTCTTCCATCTGGCGTGAAAGTAGACCCGCACCGGCAGGTCCCGTGCGGCCGCCGCTACTGCTTCTTCAAGCCCCACGCGCTCTTCGACCGGAATCTCGACCATGACGTTGGTGCCGCGAAGACCGGCGTCGGGCTCGATCATGATCGGCGCTGCGCCGGTCCAGGCTTCGGGAGGTATCGTCGCGCTCCATCCGCGTTCGGTTTCATCGGGACCGGACCGAACGATCACATGGCGTCCCGCGAGGCTTGAAAGTGCTATCCTGTCACCATTTCCGGGATGCGACAGGGATCCGCGCCACCCGATCGCATCCAGTGCGAGCAAGTCTCGCGGACTCTCGATCCCCGAGCCGTTGTCATAGACGGAGAGAATCGGACGCCCCTCATAGTCGGTATCCCTCCGACGGGCACCGCCCCCGCTATTGTTGGCGGTGTATTTTGATGAGTTCCTTGAGGTTTTCGATGCCGTCGCGGGTGAATGCGGTGGTGGAGGGATCGTTCTCGTCGGCGCTGTCGATGATCGAGATGCGACCGTCTTCGGGCTCCATGCCGAGCGCGATGTCCTCGATGAGCGCTTCGATCTCGCCGAGCAGGGTGGCGACGTAGCGCAGCGTGAACGCGATCGACGGCGCCGCCATCGATCAGGCGGCGAGCGCGACGGGTGTGGCGTCGGCGGGACGCCAGTTCCAGGGCAGAAGATCGGCGAGCTGGTGCTGCGGCAGCGAGGCGATACGGGCGAGAACGTCGGCGAGCCACGCTTGCGGATCGATGTCGTTGAGGCGAGCGGTCGCGATCAGCGTGTACATGAGCGCCGCGCGCTCGCCGCCGCGATCGGAGCCTGCGAACAGCCATGCCTTCCGTCCGAGCGCGACCCCGCGCAACGCGCGTTCGGCGCAGTTGTTGGTGAGGCAGATGCGCCCATCGTCGAGGAACCGGGCGAACGCGGTCCAGTCCTTGAGCATATAGTCGATCGCGCCCGCGACGGGGTTGTGGCGGGCGAGCCTGGCGCGTTCGGCGCGTAGCCAGCGTTCGAGGTCGGCGACGAGCGGTGAGATCCGCGTCTGGCGTTCGTCACGCCGGATATCGGCATCGACGCCGATCAACGTGCGCTCGATATCGAAGATCGCGTCGATGCGCCGAACCGCCTCGGCGGCCATCGGCGACACGATCGGCTTGCGCCGTCGCTTGAGCTGGGCCGCAACATCGGCGAGCTCGAAGAACTTGCGCCGCGCATGCGCCCAGCAGAGCGCGCGGGTCACCGGCGCGGGCACCCGGCTTGCGCGGAACAGCTCGTTATAGCCCGCATAGGCGTCGGCCTGGAGGATGCCGGTGAAGCCCGCCAGATGGTCGCGCGGATGCTGGCCGCGCCGGTCGCGCGAGTAGCGGAACAGCGCCGCGGGCGGATCGAGCCCGCCGAACGGCCGATCATCGCGGACATAGGTCCACAGCCTCGCGATATCGGTCTTCACCGGCGCGAGCACGGGCAAGGTGGTATCGTCGCCGTGCAGCCGCTCGGCGGCGAGGACATGTGCTTCGATGAGCAGATAGAGCGGCCTCAGCACGGCCGCGCACGCACCGATCTGGTCGGCGAGCGTCGACAGGCTGAGCTCCACGCCCTCGCGGGCATAGCGGTCGCGCTGCCGGTTAAGCGGCTGATGCGTGCCGAACTTCTCGAACAGGATCATCGCCAGCAGGCTCGGCCCCATCAGCCCGCGCGGGACGACATGAAACGGCGCCGGGGGCCGGGTGATCGCTTCGCATGACCGGCACGAGAAGCGCTCGCGCACGGTCTGGATCACCTTCCACTGGCGCGGGATCACCTCGAGCGTCTCGGTGACATCCTCGCCAAGCTTCGACAGTCGGCCAGATCCGCAACATGGGCAGCTGGCGGGCGCCGCGATGACGACGCGCTCGCGCGGCAAATGGTCGGGGAACGGGTTGCGCGAGGAACGCCGCCGCACGAACGCCTCGACCTTCGTTCCAGCAGCAATATGCTGGGCCACGAGCGCGTCTTCGGCGGCGGTGGCCTCGGCATCCGCGAAAGCGAGCTCGAGCTGGTCGATCAGCCGCTCGCCGCGCTCGGATCGCTGACCGTACAGCGCGCGCCGCATCTGCGCGTTCTGGAGCTCGAGCAGGGCGTTGCGCGCCTCCAGATCGGAAGCGATCGCGGTGGCCCGAGCGGCTTCGGCCCGAGCCTCGAAAAGGGCGTCGCGCAGGCCATGAATGGTGGCTGGGAAAGCGTCCTCGGTCACGTCCGTGACATAGCACAAAACCCCGGAATCCTGAAGCTTTTATGCTGCCGAAACGATCATCCGGCAGCACTCGGACGCCACGTGTGGCGCGGGTTGCGCCAGTCGATCCCTTCGAGCATGCACGCCATCTGCGAGGCCGAGATAGCGATCACGCCGTCGGTCACGAACGGCCAGATGAACCGACCGCGGTCGAGCCGCTTGGCGTAGAGCGACAGCCCGATCCCGTCATGCCAGAGGATCTTGATCAGGTCGCCGCGCTTGCCCCGAAAGACGTAGAGATCGCCGGCGTGGGGATCGCGCTTCAGACTCTGCTGCACCTGCAGCGCCAGCCCGTGCATCCCGCGCCGCATATCGGTGCGACCGGTCGCGATCCAGATCCGAACACCGCCCGGAACCGGGATCATCGCCGCAGCGCACGCAGCGTCGCGGTGACCAGCGCCGGCGAGGCATCCTGCGCGATCTTCACCACCACGCCGCGAAGCTCGATCACCAGCGCCGGCGACGTGGCGACCCGATGATCGTGATCCGGGCTGACGAGCACCGGGGCGAACGCCTGCTCCGGCTTGGACGCGCTCCGCAGATCGCGCCGCCACCTGTAGATCTGGCTCGCCCGTAGATCAGCCCGCCGCGCGACCTCCGCCACGCTCGCCCCCGGCGCGGACGCCGCCGCGACCAGCGCCAGCTTCTGCTCCACGCTCCACTCCCGACGCCGCTCGACGCCCGAGATCACCGTCACCTGACTCATCGCACCGTCGCTAACACCGGTGCAAACACCGTCGCTTGCACCAGTGCTACTTCACGCCATCAATCCATCAGCGCAAGGCGGTGCCCGTCGGCTTGCGATTACCCATAAGTTGCGAGCTCCGCGCCGATCTGAATATCGACGAGGCGCCGTAGGCCGCGCCAGACGACGGTGTTCCCCGGCGGCGGGTCCGACGACCTCGCGAGATAGCCGCCGAGGCGGGATAGCTTGGTGAGATAGAGTTGGAGCGTGCCCGGCTTTGCGCCGCGGTTTCCGCTATCGGGAACGAGGCGGTCGAGGATCGTAATTTCCGCCGCTGTGAATGCGATCGTCGGATCGGCTTCGGGGGCCGCGCGTGCCATCATGGTCATCCACATCACCCGCCAACTGACGATACAAAGCAGCGCGAGAAGATTGGCCAGGCGATCAGCGGTACGGAGCTTGGCATCCTCAGCCCGGCATCCCGATTTCAGGATCTTGTGGAAGACTTCGATCTTCCACCGCATCGAATACCAACGGATTTTCTCGACCGCTTCGGCCAGGCTCGTGACCTCCAGGTCAGTGATGAGCTTCCATAGGATCGGCTTGCGACCTGATGGGACCCCGACCTCCGATGCATGGATCACGGTCAGATCGAGCGAGGGGTAGCGCTTTTGCTTCCCGATCGGCGGGCGGACGTGGATCCGCTTATATTGGATATCGAGGGTCACGCGCGCGACCGTGTCGTCATCAACCCTCACCTCGATACTATGCGTGCCCGCGCTCGGAGCCTCACGCATTTCGCTCTTCACGGTGTGGTCGCCGCTGCCAGCGAGCCGGTCGACAACGGTACGGACGACGAAGTGGGTGCCCAGATCCCGGGCGAGGCAATAGAGTTCGTAAATGTCGCTCTCTCGATCACCGACGTGAACACAACGATCCGGCTGCCCCAGCAGAGAGACCGACTGGCGGAGATTATCGAGCCAGCGAACACTCTCCTTTGCCTCGATTGGGACCCGCGTCGGGTTGATCCTCCGCTTGAGCTGGGCGGTCCCCTTGAACTTATCGCGGTTCCAGAATTTCACTGCGGCCAGACCGAGGGGAAGCCCCTCCTCGGTGACCACCAGGCTGGAATGCATCAATATGCCGCACACCGCATGATGCCGGAGCCGCCCACTTTTGTCGCGACCACTGTTGACGCTTTTGGTGAAGCCGATGTCGTGCGGGTTCCGACGCTGATAGGTGAACTCCGTCGTATCCTGGAGCACCAGGATCGGCCCCTCAGATGCGGCATAGCGCGCCCTGGTCGCGTCAAGGTGGCCTGCAAGGATGTCTCCCTCTCCCACCTTCGGGTTTGAAAAGAACCGATATGCGGCTTTCGTGCTCGCCCAATCCTGACAAGCCAGAGGGATCGTTCCTCCCATCCTGTCGCTCAGGCGGCTAAGCAGATCGCCAAATCGGCGCCCGAGACGAGCATCCCTGAATGCCGTCTCGTCGACCTCGTTGCGCGACCAGTGGTCGCCCAGAGGCAGCAGTTTTTCGCCTTCGGCCTGCATCGCGCACCTCACGAACACATCAAGGCGCTCGTGAATGAATCATAACTGATTCATACGATTCAACAATTTTCGCCCGGAGACCCGTAAGTGATTCAAATACTTATGGGTAATCGCAAGGCCCGTCGGAGGGATACCATAGTCGAACGTCTCGACGAGGATCTCATAGGCGTCGGCTTGCTGGGCGATACGGAGCAGTTCGTCCAGAATGTCGGGGAGCGATCCTGAACGTCTGTCGACAGGTCCAACCCTGGACCGGCGGTCGGCAAGAGGGATCGTGGTGGAAAATGGCATGAGAACCTCCGGGTGGGCAGCGAACTCTTCGTCGCGACCACGCCCCGCCCCCTTCCCTCCACGGCGGTCTTCGATCGGTCGCGGTGGATCAGTGGCCGAAACGGCGTCACCGCCGGTTCTTCACTTGGCCGCGGATGCGCTCGATCCACTTCTGCGGGTTGTTGTGATGGTCCAGGAACTCCTGCGACCATTGGAACACGGTTTCCGCATCCGGCTCGATCGTCTCGAGCGCATCTCCATAGTCGGGGTGGTGCGCTCCCTTGGCACAGTTCCGCATGAAGATAAGGGCGCCCGCGCACATGGCACGCGCATCGCTCCCGTCTCCGGGAATGGTCTTGTGGCAAGGCAGCGGCGGACCATCGAACTGGATCTGCTCCGTGAAGTCTTCGGGGCGATAGCCGCCAAGCCATCCGGCCGGATGGTTGCGGCGCCACGGGCATTCGTTGCAGGGCCGTTTGAGGACGGATTTCATGAGCGCGGCCCCTCCACCTCGGCCGAGCTGTCCTCGATCAGGATTCCCGGCGGGCTTTCGCCGGGGTCGAAGATCATGCGGAGACAATCGCCGATGTCGGGCTCTTTGCGAGTGCCGCAGAGGGATACGAACTCGGCAAGAAGCTCTTCGGCAAGGCGCGTCGGCTGTGCCTCGTCATGGATCTTGTGGTCGAGATGCGCCAAGGCATATGCCCTGTGGGCGTGATCCCACATGGCCTGCGGATCGAGAACCTCGACATAGAGCATCACGCTGGCGCTGATCGTGTCCGCCATGGTCACGCTCCCGCCCGCAAGGTTTGCAGGGTCTCGTGCATCAGCCAATGCGTCGAGCCGCCGAGGATTTCGGTCTCGGTGACGACGAAATAGCCGCCACCGAATCCGCCCGGTCTGTCCTGGTCGGTCACCAGCGCCCATTCGAAGCCGAACGGCAGCGCCGACTTGCAGACTTTCTGGATCAGGGATGCGAGCGCCGAAACGTCGACCTCGTGACCATGAATGTAAGCGACCTGTCCTTCGCCGCCGGGGTCGGCGCTTACAGTGAGGTCTGCGTCGAAACAGGGAAAATCGGGATCGGACCAGAGACCAAGGAATGTCGCGAAAGGATCGTCTTCGTCGGCCTGCGGTGGGAAGGTCGCCCTGAACAGGCCGCTGCGAGATGCATAGCAGGTTTTCGCGGCCTCAAGCTCCTCCTGCGGAATTCTGGCGAACCCGGCAGATATCTCCGCAGTGGTGGCGAAGCATTCTTCGAGCAACGCGGCCTCTTCGGGCGTGACCGGCACATTGAACGCCGTTTCCAGATAAGTGTTGGCCATCTTGTGTCTCCCTGATGGCGATGTCGTGAAGTGCGAATGGGCCGCTCGCGAGACCGGCGATGGCAGGAGTCATGGGCACCGCCGCCTGAGCAGCGCTGACGGTTCGCGAGCGGTCGCTTTCACAGCGGATATTAGTCGATTTTGCCCTGCTCGATCGTGAGCAGATTGGCGTGGAGCAAGCGGTTCAGGCGGTGGTGATCGCCGGCGCCATGTCCTTGTCCGCGAAGGCAGCGTCCACCTGGTAATTCACCGCGCGCACAGCGATCGCGCGGTCCTTCGGAATCAGCCAGGAAACATGCTCGCGCATTGCCTCGCGAACCCGCTCTATGATCGCGGCGTCCTCGCCGAGCAGTAGCAGATTGGCGGTAAAGCGTGCCTGCATATCGAACGCCACCTGCTGGGTATGATAGCTGTCGGCATCACTGTCTTCATCTGGATAGAAACAGGCGCGTTCCAGCAGGGAAGCAAGTTCGCCGGGCGTGATCGCGCAGTCGGCGCTGAGCAGGATACCGACCTCTTCGAGATCGGTCCAGCAATCGCCGGGAACGATCAGAAGGTCGGCGGGCAGCGCGATGACTTCGGCGGGGGCATCGGAAACAGTCGTTTCCTGGACGGCAAGTTCGAGCGCGATTCCATCGACACGTCCGGAGACAAGATTCGGTGGTAGCTGTGTGTCCGCGGCATAGTCGAAGACATCGCCCTCGCCTCGTTCGATCCGGAAGGAATAGCCGAGCGCGCGTGGCAAGGCGTCATACCAGCCGTAACCCGTAAAATCGCCGACCGGGTGGACCGGCGTCGCGTCGAGCGGCCGGCCCGAAGCAATGGCTCGGCCAACGCATTGTTCGATATGGGGCTGGTCCGTTGGCATCAGGATCATCGGCTCGCCAGCCACCCTGTCGCCGAGTAGAACACTGTCCATCTCCGCGGTGCGCGGCGTCCATGCGTTGAGCCAGGGTGCAGCTTCGGGCAAGGTCACGCCCAGCGCCATCGCCCGCAGCCAATCGGCGTGGGAGAGCCGGTGGTGGCCTTCGCGGGCAATCGTGCGGAAGATCGCCGCCTCGCAGGCGTCACGCAGCGCATCGAGGGCGGCGTTCTGCACCATTTCCTTGCGCGCGGGGAGCACGAGCTGGAGCTGGGGCGCATCGACGATGTCGACCTTGGCATACCAGCTCTGAGCAGAACCAATTACCGCCCTTTGCGGAAGCGGTTATACTCAACCGGCACTTCGAGTCGTTCCCGTAAGGAGAATAGCGGATGCCGGTGTGACCGACAAATCAGCCCGTTTGCGTTTAGACGCAACGGTGCGGTTCGCCCGGAACCCGGCAGAGCGGCCGGGGCGAAGATCGTGCACGGGTTGGTATCAGTCGATCAAAGCCAGCGATGGGTTGCCCTATGAAAGCCTGCTCGAGCGCGACGCGCTGTTGCTTCTCGATTTCGATCCCCATGTCGCCCATTTCGCCGTGCAGCCGGAGACATTTGTCTGGACGGACGCGGGCCGACGGCGGCGATACACGCCCGACATTCGCCTGGAGATGGCGGATGGCCAGATCATCTACCGCCAGGTGAAGCTGGCTACGCGACTGGCGGCCGACCCAACCCTCGGCGGGCGGTTGTCCGCGATCGAAGCGGAATGCGCCGCGCGCGGGGCCCGGCATGAAATGTGGCTCGATACCGACATCCGACGGCAACCTCGCCTGTCGAACGCTCGCCGCCTGAGGGCTGCTGTGGCGGTGCTGGCGGCCGAAAACCTCCATGCAATCCGCACCATCTTAACCCTCCTCCCCTTTCCGTCGCCCCTGGGAGTGGCCGCCGCGGCACTCGGCGGCCAGGCTGTGCATACCAATGTCGTGCTCGGGCTGGTGGCGATCGGGGACCTGGTAGCGGATCTCGATCGACCGTTCGACGAGCATGCCGTCCTGATGCCGGGAGGAAATGGAAGATGACCGCGACGCCGCTGCGCTTCCAGCAGGGGGACACCCTCTCGATCCGGAATGAACAGGGCCAGGTGGCGCTTTGGTCAGTGATCGATCGGAAACGCCGCGGCTATCTGCTGCAACCACATGGCGGCGGCGATGCACGAACCTGGAGCGATGATGAAATCGACACCGTCTATGGCGCCCGCCGGCTGACGCACCATCCCTGCAATGCGGAGGGCCTGCCCAAAGCCATTGCTGAAGCGCTGGAGAAAACCTGGGAGTTCTGGCCCGAGGAGGTCCGGCGCGAGGCCGAGCGCCGGGAGACCTATGTTCGTATGGTCGATGCCGTTCGCAATCAGCATCCCACGTTGATGGGCGCCTATGCCGCCGCAGCCGAAACGGTGTTCGATGCTCATCACGATCAATGGCGACGCGAGGATACCGAGTTTGCAGCCCGGCTCGATGCGGAGTGGCGAAGAAGCCCGAGCAGCGCATCACGCCGTTCCAAAATTCTCAACCGCCCCAATCCTTACACGGTGCGGGCCTGGTATGGCGTGTGGAGCCGGCATGGCCGCGATATCCGGCTGCTGATCCCGCATTATCATCGGCGCGGTGCGCGCCAGGCTCGCTATGCACGCGAGGACGGCGATCGCCCCGACACCTACAAGCTGATGCGGCAGGCTGTCGAAGCTTGGTATCTGGGCATGCCGCGGCGACGGAAGAATTATGCCTATCGCCGCTATGTCGATCTATGTTGTGAACAAGGGGTGCCCGCCGTCAGCGATCGCACCTTCCGGGTGTTCATCCGCGACAACTATACCGAGCGGCAGGAATATGAACGCCGCTTCGGGCGGCGTGCCGCCTGGCTCAAGTTCGGGATCTTCGAACGGCGGAATCCGCCGGAGCGGCCGCTCGAAGAGGTCGAGGTCGATCACTGCCTGATCGATCTGGTTGTCGTGCATGCCGAGAGTGGTCGCCCGCTCGGTCGCCCCTGGCTCACGGCGCTCATTGATCGCGCTACGCGCATGATCGTCGGCGCGCATCTGAGCTTCGAGGCCCCGTCCTATGCATCCCTCCAAAGGGCTGTGGGCCACGCGCTATGGAAAAAAGACCTCTCGGGCGTTGACGACATCGACCGCGACTGGCCCTGCCATGGTGTCCCCGAATGGCTGATCTGCGACAATGGCAAGGAGTTCCGATCGCAATCGCTGCAGACGTCCGGCAGGATGCTCGACATCGGCATCGTCAACCTGCCGGTGAAGATGCCCTGGCTGAAAGGGGCGATCGAGCGCGTCTTCCAGACCATCGGCGTGCAGGTGTTCAGCCATGAGGAAGGCACGACCCTCTCGCGAACGCTGGATCTATATGATCCCGTCGCGCGGGCGCGCCTGTCACTGGAAGAGGTGCGCCAGCGCATCCTCAAATGGATCGTCGACGACTATCATCACCATGTTCACGATACGCTGAGATGCACGCCCTATGAGCGCTGGCGGGAGCTGACCGAGTTGTATCCGGTGCGCCCGGTTCCCGACTTCGATCATATCGTTCGGCTGACGGGAGAGACCTTCTTCCGGCGCATCTCCAACATCGGCATCCAGTATGAAGGCCTGCTTTATGCCGACCGGGGGAAGCTCGAGCCGTTGCTGGCGCGACGCGGCGGGTTGGAGAAAGACTGGGAGATCCGCTACGATCCTTACGATCTGGGTGAAATCTGGTTGCTCGATGATGATCGCGGCGAGTGGCTAATGATCCCCTGCGTCGACCAGAGCGTGTCGCGCGGCATCTCGAAATATCAACACAAGATCCATCGCGCGCTCGCCAGGCGGAGCTTGCCGAAGGATGCGCCGGTGACGATCGCCGATCTTGAAGCGTCGCGCGCGCTTGCCGAGCAGACGGCGGACGAGCTGCAAACCACGAAGAGCAAGGTTCGCAGCGCGGTCCGGGCTGCACGCTACGAGGCCGACGGAAGCTACTTCACGCCGCTCGAAGGCCAGCCCCCAATGCCCGTCCGGGAGCCTCAGGCACCGGCGGTTGATAAAGCACCACCGAAGCAGGATGTCGCACCAACACCACCGCCCGCTATCGACCTGGATGCGGATATCGCAGCGCTGGTCGCGCAATGGTCGGAACCGAAGCGATGACCCGGCGCCATGCCGTGGCCGACATGACACGGCCGACGCTGCCCGATGCGGTGCTTGCGTTCGAGACGACGGTGATCCCTCACACACGGCATGTCGAAGCGAAGGCGGCGATCCGCGAGCTGCACGGTCGATATCGCCCGCGAGAGGAGACCCGGCGCTTCAAGGCGCGGGCGTTGCTCATCGTGGGCGCCGCAGGCGCGGGCAAGACGACGGCGCTCGAAGACTATATGGCCGACTACCCGGACATCGCGACTGAGGATGGCGACATCCGCCGCATCGTCTACGTCGAAGCGCCGGAGCGGACGACGCGGCGAGCGTTGGTGGGAGCGATCCTGGGCGCCTACGGCTATCGCGCGCGGGATCACTGGAACACCAGTGAGTTGATCGAGAAGATCGCCTTTTACGCAGAGGAAACGGGCACGGAGATGATCTTCATCGACGAGGGTCATCACATGGTCAACGGGAACAAGCCCGACATGACGGCTGAGGTGACCGAGTTCATCAAGTCGTTGCTCAATCGGGTGAAGGTGCAGGTCGTAATCGCGGGGCTCCCCCGTCTGCTCGATATCGCCGTGCCGGGCGAGCGAACGATGCAGCTGCGCCGCCGCCTGCAACCGACCGTGATCCTCAAACCCTATGACTGGGCGACACGTAGTGGTCGCACGATGTTCTCAAGTGTGCTCGGCGTCATGGAGAAGATGCTGGGTCTGCCGGAACCATCGGGTCTTGCGAAGCACGAGATGGCAAAGCGTATTTATGTGGCCACGGGCGGCGAGATCGGGATCGTCTCCAAGTATCTCAGCCAGGCCCTGAGCATCGCGCTGGCAAGCGGCCGCCGATTGATCGATCTTGACCTGCTAGGCAAAGTCCATGGGGACTGGCATCCCTCTTACGAGCACGAAGCCAGGGACATGCTGGACTTCGACGCGATCCTCGATGACGCGCAGGCGCCCATCAGCGACGGTCCGGCGCGTCCCGACAACCCATTCCTCTGCTCGAGCGAACGGCTTCGCGAAATCTGGCTACGCGATACCGCTCCTCGACGCCCCACGAACACGAGCCGGGTGACCAGGTTGCGCGGGAAAGGCGCACAACCGGTACGTCCGTTCGTCCGGAACGGAATATGACAGAGCTACCGCCCATCGCGCTACGTGTGCGACCGGCGCCGTTGGAACCGGGATGGGCATTGTTCAATCGTCTTGCTCTGCGCCACGGGTGTGAAAGCCGCTCGGAATTTGCACTACAGGTCTCGTTTACTAAACGTCGCACCCTCATTCGCGATCTGGAGTGTGGGAGAAATCAGCCTGATATCGCACGATTGACTGGATTCCCGCTGGAAACATTGGTTCGGAACTCGATCACCCATACCGACGATGGGAGCGTTCTCGCCTGCGAATTGGTGAGCCGCAGCGGCAGCATGGCTACGACCTGTAACTTTGCTCGCATCTGCCCGGATTGCCTGCGTGCCGATGTCGAGGAGCGTGACGGACCGATCACCTGTCGGCCGTGGCGTCGGTCGTGGTGGGATATCGCGAAAATATCGAGTTGCCCTCGGCATGGCCGGGTGTTGCTGGCGAGTTGCCCCGCCTGTGGTCGCATCTTCCGCCGTTCCGATCTGTCGCCGGGGCATTGCATATGCGGACATAGTGTTCTGGAAGACCGGACCGAACCTGTTGCGCCAGATAGCAGGATCGGCGACGCCTATCTTGTTGGAAGGCTTGGCGGCGGTCCTCGCATTGCGCACGGCTTCCTTGATGGTCTCGCGTTCGCGGATGCTGCCGAGGTCATGCAATGGCTGGGCGGGACAGCGCGCTGGGGCAGGTCGATCCTCGCTTGGCGTCACCAGGATATGGCGGAACGCGCTTGCACGATGACAGCCGGCTATGCCGTCTGCCAGGACTTCCCCGGTCGGCTCCAAGAGATGCTCGACGCGATGATAGCCGCATGCCCATGCAAACGACTGACACCCCAAGGTGTCTATGGAGACATGCAAACATGGCTTGGCGTCGCCACACACCCGGCGTTCGACCCAATCCGTGAAATCGTCCGCAATCAAGTCGTGAAGCACCTCCCGATAACGGCCGGAACGAAGCTGTTCCGCAATCCGGTGCCGATGGGAGAGTTGACCACGCTGGGCGCGTTGGCAAAGCTGTTGGGGGTATCAACGAAGGGAGTTGTAAGAGCGGCATCTGTCCTCGGAATGATTCTACCTTCATCACGACCCTGCGACGGAACCATCGTTCCAAAATCATTCGAGGAACCCTTGGCCGTCTTCTTAGGTGAAATATGCTCCCGAGCAGAAGCGTGTCATCATCTCGGCACGACATCCGTGTTGCTCAAGGTGTTGAGCGGCCGAAACTATTTTCCACGCGGCTATCGGCTCGGAGGTCTATGGTATCGTCTTGCCCACCTGGATCGGTTCCTCGAAGCATTGCACGGGGAAGCTCCGTTCGTGAACAGGCCGCCACCGGGAAGCGCGACGATTATGAGGGCTGTGTATATCTGCCACCGCTCGTCAGACGAGATCATTGATGGGCTGCTGCATGGCCAGATCAAGGCAGCAGGGCGATTGCGCGGCGAACGCGGCATCGCTCAGATACTGGTCGATACCGACGCCGTGATCGTCGCCCTCCAAAGTAATGATGATCCCGCGCTCATGCCGATGTTGGAGGCCGCGCGCCAACTGAGCGTCGCGGTACCGACGGTAGGCAGGCTCGCGCGGTTGGGATGGTTCGCGGTGGAAAGTAAACCAACCTGGTACGGCACGGCGCAGACATTGCGGCGAACCGAAATCGAGGCGTTCGGCAAGCGCTTAGTGTCGGCCTCGGAACTGGCGCGCCTTCTGCCAAAGGCAGCCCGGACGGCGAGCGTGGATGGATACCTGAAGAAAGCTGGCGTGACGCCGGCGATCGCTGGCGGACGACATATGCAACCGCTCTATGATCGGGAGATTGCAGAAAGTAAGATCAATGAACTACTTTTGATCCCGACGCCCAGCGGACAGCGCCGTTACCTGGCCGCGGAACCTGAGCCGGACCACCGGCCAAGCAGGAACGGCGCGCAACCGGTTCGGCCATTCACTAGCGAGGGCGTATGACGAGACCGCAACACGGCCTGTGTATCGCGATCGCATGCCGCCGATAGAAGTCGAAACGTGAGCGGCGATCCCGACATGGATGCGGCTTCACGACTACGCGCGCGGCTCAAGACCCTTGATGACGAGCGCGCTGAAGTGATCGCGGCGCTTGAGGCCCTGGAAACCCGACGGATGAACGAGGCGCGAAAGGCGGACCGCGTCCCGCAGTTCCCCAAGGCTCCGGTCACAGCGATGTCGCCCACAGGGGAGAAGGTGGCATTGTTCCGCCGACTGTTCGCGGGGCGAGAGGATGTGTTCCCGCTCCGCTGGGACAATCGCAAGAATGGGCGTGGCGGCTACGCGCCCGCCTGCGGGAATGAATGGAAACGCGGTCTTTGCGCCAAGCCGCAGATAAAATGCAGCGAATGCGCGCATCAAGCCTTTCTGCCGGTAACAGACGAAGTGATCGACCGACACCTGCGCGGCAGTGCATCGTCCCGATCCGGTGCGAGCGACTATGTGGCTGGCGTCTATCCGCTGCTGGCCGATGAGAGCTGCCGGTTCCTCGCGGCCGACTTCGACAAGGCGAGTTGGGCGGAGGATGCGCTCGCCATGATGGAAACCTGCCGCCTGCGCGATGTTCCGGCGGCGCTGGAACGGTCGCGATCCGGCAATGGCGGCCATGTCTGGATCTTCTTCGCACACCCCGTGCCAGCGCGGACTGCTCGAACATTGGGCGCCTCGCTTCTGACCGAGACGATGGAACGGCGTCCCGAGATCGGGTTCGGTTCCTATGATCGCTTCTTCCCCAGCCAGGATATCATGCCGATCGGCGGGTTCGGCAATCTGATCGCGCTGCCGTTGCAGGGCCGAGCACGCCGACAGGGAAACAGCCTGTTCGTGGATGAGGGACTACGACCCTATGACGACCAATGGGCGTTCCTCTCCACGCTGCCGCTGCTGGACACCCATGACGCGTCGCGCATGGTAGCCGATGCGGAAATGCGCGGGCGGGTGCTGGGCGTGCGGATGCCGGTCGAGGATGAGCACGCGGCCGAGCCATGGAAGATGACGCCGTCACGGCGGCCTTCACCGGCGCCGGCAGCTGAGCCCGTTCCCGATAGGCTCGATATCGTGCTGGCGGATCAGATCTACATCGACCGGACCGGGCTGCCCGCATGGCTGGTGACACAGATCATCCGCCTTGCCGCGTTCCAAAATCCCGAGTTCTACAAGGCGCAGGCGATGCGTCTGTCGACGTTCAGCAAGCCGCGCATCGTCTCCTGCGCCGAGCTTCACCAGAAGCATATCGGTCTGCCGCGCGGATGCCTGGACGAACTTGTCGCGCTGTTGTCGGTGCATGGGAGCGCGGTCGCGATCGACGACCAGCGGATGGCCGGCACGGCGCTCCCCGATGGCGTGTTCTTCCATGGCGATCTTGAAGAGCCTCAGATCCGTGCGGCAAAAGCCCTTGGGTCACATGACGACGGAGTTCTGGCGGCGACCACGGCGTTCGGCAAAACGGTGGTTGCCGCACACCTGATCGCGAAGCGCCGCGTCAATGCGTTGGTACTCGTCCATCGCAAGGAACTGGTGAAGCAATGGGTCGAGCGACTGCAGACGTTCCTCAACATTGACCCGAAGCTGATCGGGACGATCGGCGGAGGCAAACGCAAGCCTACTGGCGTGATCGATGTGGCGTTGATCCAGAGCCTCGTGAGGCGCGGCGAAGTCGCGGACCTGGTTGGCGACTATGGCCATCTGATCGTCGACGAATGCCACCATCTGTCCGCAGCCAGCTTCGAGCTTGTCGCCAGACGAGCCAAAGCGCGGTTCGTACTCGGTCTGTCCGCCACAGTAGCGCGTAAGGATGGGCATCAGCCGATTATCTTCATGCAATGCGGCCCGATTCGTCATCGCGTCGATGCCCGAACGCAAGCCGCCCGCCGGGGTATCGCTCATCGCGTGCGGCAGCGACGCACAGCGTTCCAGTTGCCGACGCCGCTCGCCATCATGGAGAGGCCGCCAATGCCTGCGGTCTATGCGGCAATCGCGCAGGACGAAGCTCGCAACGATATGATCTTCGATGATGTGCTGCGCGCGCTGGAAGCGAAGCGGTCGCCCGTGATCCTGACCGAACGTAAGGATCATCTCGAGTATCTGCGGGGCCGGCTGTCCCGGTTCGTACGAAATCTGGCGGTGCTTCGCGGTGGCATGAGTGCGGCCGAGCGCAAGGCATCGGAAGCTGGACACCCGCAAAAACCGGCACTTTGATGCTTCCGTTGGGGTAATGGCGGCATGACCGGGGCACAGGGCGCTTTGG